>JAFDWI010000225.1 GCA_018268545.1 Actinomycetota bacterium | reverse complement strand
TCACCCGCGCCGATGGTCGAAATGCAGCGGAAAGGCGACCCGCCCGATCGCACGGCCGGGGTTCATCACCTGGATGTGCTCGTCGCCCTCGAAGTGGTCGTATTCCTCGCCTTCGTGCGCGTGCATCCCGACCTGGAATTCATAGTCACCGTCGAGCAGTGGGACCGACGAGAATGCGAACGTCACGTCCCCGGCGCCCTCCACGTAGTCGATGTCCTCGCCGTTGATGTCCGAATTGGTCCCGAGGATGAGGTTGCCCGACGGGTCGAAGATGTTGATGGCGAAGACGATGTCGTCGACCCGCTCCGGCGCCTCGTAGCCGCAGCGGATCCCGAGCGGTTGGCCCGGTTCGATGTGGGGCAGACCGCCGGGATACTCGATCGCGACCTCGGTGAAACGCACCTTCTTGGTCAACCGTCGCTCCGCGACCTGCTCCGCGTCGGGATCCTCGATCCCTTCGGCGAAGGCCAAACCGCGGCGGATGAGCGAATCACGGAACGCACGGATCGCGGGACCGGGCTCGTCGTCGGCGATCAACTCGCCTCGGTCCAACACGACCCCGTGCTGACAGATCTGACGGAGCATGTCCGCCGCGTGGGTGACCACCAGGATGGTCCGCCCTTCGGCCTGCATCTCCGAGACCCGTTCGAGACACTTGCGTTGGAACGCCTCGTCGCCGACCGACAGCACCTCGTCGACCAGCACGATGTCGGGGTCGACGTGGATCGCCAACGCGAACCCCAGGCGCGCGGTCATCCCCGACGAATAGTGCTTGACCTGCATGTCGATGAACGGTGCGATCTCGGCGAAGTCCACGACCTTGTCGAAGATCCGGTCCACGTCGGCCTTGGAGAACCCGAGGATGGAGCCGTTCAGGTAGAGGTTCTCGCGCCCGGTGAGGTCGCCGTGGAATCCGGCGCCCAACTCCAACAGCGCGGCGACTCGACCGCGGGTGCGGATGATCCCCTCGGTCGGACGCATCGTTCCGGCGACGCACTTGAGCAGCGTCGACTTGCCCGACCCGTTGTGGCCGAGCAGACCGGTCGTGGTCCCTTCGGCGACCTCGAACGTCACGTTGCGGAGCGCGTAGAAGTCCTCGTAGGGGACGCGGCCGAACTTGATGATGCGTTCTTTCGCCGACTGCATCTTCTCCTGATACAGGCGGAACTTCTTGGTGACGTCGATGATCTCGATCGCGGCGGTCACGTCGGGCTCAGATCTCCTGACTGAAATCGTCCTCGAGGCGCCCGAACACGCGCAGCGCGATCCACAGCAACACCAGTGCGCCGATGCCGGCGATCACGAGGTTCCGGAGATACCACCAGACCGAACCGGCCGGGACCACGCCGCCCATGGCGACACCGTGCACCATCTTCGTGCCGTCCCAGACATGCTCGTGGTAGAGCGCCCGCTGGAACGTGACGATCACCGGGGTGACCGGGTTGAGCATCACGAGGTTCCCCGGGAGTCCGTGCTGCGCGATCTTCGCGGCCATCAGCGGGAAGGGCCACACGATCGGCGTCGCCCAGAACCAGGCGAGCAGGACGAGTTCGAGAAGATGTTGTGTGTCGCGCAAGTAAACGTTGATCGCGCTCAGCATGATGCCCAGCGCGGCGGTGAAGGTGACCATCACCAGGATCGCCGGGATCAGCAACGGCAGATACGCCCAGTCCGGTGCACGCATGACGATCACCAGGGCGAACACCATGACGATCGACTGGAGGAACCAGTGCACGAGCGCCGCCCCGATCGCCGCGAGCGGCAGGATCTCACGGGGGAACCACACCTTGTTCACGAGCTGGGCGTTCGCGACCACCGAGGACGCACCACTGGAGAGACCGCTCGTGAAGAACGTCCACGGGAGCAGCCCGCAGATGAAGAAGATCGCGAACGTCGGAATGCCGGACTTGAACAACACGCCGAACGCGAACGAATACACCGTCAACTGCAACGCCGGGTTCAACAGGCTCCACAAGAACCCCAGGATCGAATTCTTGTACTTGACCTTCAGTTCCTTGCGAACGAGGTTGACCAGCAGTTCCCGATAGCGCCAGACGTCGCGGATGCGTTGGATGGCTCCCGGACGGGTCGAGATCTCGGTCGTCCGGAGCTGAGCCCGGCGTCGTTCGCGGTCGGCATCGACACCGATGTCGAGAACATCGGTGGTGGCTGCGGCCGACGCTTGATGGGACATGGACCGGCACACTCCTTCGTCGTTCGACCGGGGACACCGGTGAACCCACGGGCTCCGGCGATCACGAGCAGACCACACTACCTCCGACCCTCGCCGCCACGACATCACCGCGGCACCGGGCTCGACGCCGTGGTGAGGCGCATCCGCTTCGATACCCGGGTCGGGTCGACGGATTTCCTAGACTCGACCGGATGCCTCGGACGGTACCGACGATCGAAACGAACCGGCGGACCGCGTCGGCTCGGCGCGTGCTCGTCGGCGGACCCCACCGGGGGTCGTCGGTCTCGTGAAAGCCTTGATCACCGGAGCCGGCGGATTCGTCGGTGCACACCTGATCACCCACCTCGAGGCCAGTGGTGACACGGTCCTCGTGACCGACCCGACGATCGACGGCCTCGACATCACCGACGTCGGCGGCGTCGCGAAGCTTCTCGGCGACCTTCGGCCCGAGGTGATCTACCACCTTGCCGGTTGGGCGGACGTCGGTGCGTCGTGGGCGAATCCGGCGACCGCGTTCCGCGTCAACGCGGACGGCACGTTGAACGTGTTGCTCGCGGCCCTCGACGCCGGCGTCGACCGGGTGCTCATCGTCTCGAGCGCTGATGTCTACGGATCGGTGGCCGAGGCGAACCTTCCGATCACCGAGAACACGCCCCTGCGACCGGTGTCCCCCTATGCCGCATCGAAGGTCGCCGCCGATTTCCTGGCACTCCAGGCATTTCTCGGCCGCGGCCTCAAGACCCTTCGCGTCCGTGCGTTCAACCACCTCGGGCCCGGCCAGACCGACAAGTTCGTCGCCTCCGCGCTCGCCTCGAGGATCGCCCGGAACGAACTCGACGGTTCCGACGAGATCCCGATCGGCAACCTGTCGGCCCGCCGTGACTTCACCGACGTGCGAGACGTGGTGCGCGCGTACCGGATGATCATGACCGACGGCGTCCCGGGCGAGGTCTACAACGTGTGTTCAGGAAGCGATGTCGCCGCCCAGGAACTTGCCGAACAGCTCCTCGCCGACGCGGAACGTCCCATGCGATTCGTGACGGACCCCGAACTCCTCCGGCCGGTCGACGTACCGGTCCTGCGAGGAGAACACACCAGACTGACCGACGCGACCGGCTGGGAACCTTCGATCCCGCTGTCCCGGACGCTCGCGGATCTCCTCGACGACTGGCGCCACCGCCTCACGGCAACGTGAAGCCGCTCGTGCTCATGACCACCCCACAAGGCAGTTCAGGACACCTCACATGACCAAACGTGCACTCATCACCGGGATCACCGGCCAGGACGGCTCGTACCTCGCCGAACTGCTCCTCGACAAGGGCTACGAGGTGATCGGCATGGTCCGTCGGTCCTCCACGGTCAACTTCGAACGCATCGCGCACATGCAGGATCGGATCACGTTCGCGTCGGGCGACCTGCTGGACGAGCTCTCGCTCGTCAACATCGTCCGCGAACACGCGCCCGACGAGGTCTACAACCTCGCCGCGCAGTCGTTCGTCCAGACGTCGTGGAACCAACCGGTGCTCACCGGGCAGACCACGGCGCTGGGTGTCACCCGGGTCCTCGACGCGATCCGCCTCGCCGATCCGTCGATCCGCTTCTACCAGGCGTCCTCGTCGGAGATGTTCGGTAAGGTCCAGGACGTCCCCCAGAGCGAGACGACGCCGTTGTACCCGCGTAGTCCCTACGGGGTCGCCAAGGTGTACGGCCACTGGATCACGATCAACTACCGCGAGAGCTACGGTCTGCACGCCTCTTCGGGGATCCTGTTCAACCACGAGTCGCCCAGGCGCGGGCTCGAGTTCGTGACCCGCAAGATCAGCCATGCGGTCGCACGGATCAAGCTCGGACAACAACAGGAGTTGGCACTCGGGAACCTCGATGCCCAGCGTGACTGGGGCTTCGCGGGCGACTACGTCGAAGCGATGTGGCGGATGCTGCAGCAGGACGAGCCCGACGACTACGTCGTGGCAACGGGCGAGACCCACTCGGTCCGAGAGTTCTGTGAGCTTGCGTTCGGACACGTCGGGTTGAACTACGAGGATCACGTGGTGACCGACGAGCGTTACATGCGCCCGGCCGAGGTCGACCTGCTGATCGGTGATCCGGCAAAGGCGAAGGCCAAGCTCGGGTGGGAACCGAAGATGAGCTTCCCCGAACTCGTCGCGACGATGGTCGACGCGGACCTCGAGTTGTGTTCGGAGCGCCGCGCATGAGCACCCTGGACGCCGCCGGGCGTGAGTACGACGAACGCCCCTGGGGCTCCTACACGGTGCTCGAGGACGCGACCGCCGAGGGATTCAAGGTGAAACGCCTCACCGTCGAACCCGGAGCCCGCCTGAGCTACCAACGCCACCGACAGCGCGCCGAACACTGGTTCGTGGTCGCCGGGGTCGCCACCGTCACCATCGACGACGTGTCCTCCGAGGTGCCCACCGGCTCGGCGATCGACGTCCCGTTGGGTGCGGCGCACCGGATCGAGAACCGTGGGGACGTCCCGATGATCTTCGTCGAGGTGCAGCAGGGTGCCTACCTGGGCGAAGACGACATCGAGCGTCTCGCCGACGACTACGGCCGGATCGACTGACATCGCGGGGTCGACGACCCATGGGCTGGTAGCCTTTGGCGTGCCGAAGGGGCAGACTGGAGGGTCGATGTCCCGAATGAACGCCAACCGAGCAAACGGACGATCGATCGCGACGGCCCTCGTCGCGCTCGCGTTCCTCCTCGCCGCTTGCAGCAGCTCACCTGCTGCCAAGGGGGCCGCGAGCACCCATGCGGCGCCGACGACGACCCTTCCGGCACCGACGGTCACCGCGACGATCACCGACGGCGCCACGAACGTGCCGCTCGATGCACCGATCGGCCTGACCGTCACGAACGGCAAGTTCACGACCGTCGACGTCGCACCGACCGCCACGGCATCCAAGGCGCCCGATCCCGGGGACGGTGCGTTCGACGCCGCGCACACCGGCTGGTTGAGCCCGTCGGACTTCGCGCCCGCGACCGGGTACCGGATCTCGGCAACGGTCGCCGGGGCGAACGGCCGGACGACGAACCACGCCTGGAGTTTCACGACCGGTGCCCCGAAGACCGAGCTCCACACGACGACGAACGTCGAGCAAGGTTCGACCTACGGGGTCGGGATGCCGATCATCGTCAAGACGAACGTGCCGATCCCCGCCATTCTGCACAAGGCCCTCACCGACCGCCTCGAGGTCACGAGTGAGCCCCCGACGGTCGGCGGTTGGCACTGGGTCTCGGATTCCGAACTGCACTATCGACCCCAGGCGTACTGGCCCGCCCACACCCAGGTCCATCTCGGCATCCAACTCGCGGGGCTGAGCGTCGGCGGCGGCGTGTGGGGTGTCGATGGTCGCACGGTGAACTTCGCGATCGGCGATTCGCACGTCTCGGTCGTCGATGCGGCCGCCCACACCATGACCGTCAGTGTCAACGGTCAACAGGTCAACCAGTTCCCGATCTCGACGGGTCGCCCCGGTCCCACGACGGAGACCCGCAGCGGCATCCACGTCGTGAACGAAAAGGATGCGATGGTCGTCATGGATTCCTCGACGATCGGCATTCCGGTCAATTCACCCGGCGGGTACCGCATCGACGCGCAGTGGGCCGTCCGGATCTCGAACAGTGGCGAGTACGTCCACTCCGCCCCGTGGTCGGTCGATGCACAAGGGCACGCGAACGTCTCGCACGGGTGCGTCAACGCAGCACCCAACAACGCCGAATGGTTCTACAACCTGTCGATGACGGGCGACGTAGTCCAAGTGATCAACACCGGTCGCCAACTCGAACCGTGGAACGGCTACGGGGATTGGCAGATCCCCTGGGCCCAGTGGGTGAACTGAGCGTCGACGACGCAGCGACCGCCGGACGGCGGGATCGTCACCCGCCGATGAACCACGACTTGATGCGCGCCCAGAGGCCCATGGGTTTGTCCGCGCCGCCCGCACCGCCGGAGGATTTCGGTGGCGCAGGTCGGTCGCCGGCGAGCTGTTTCTTCGGCGCCGGCGCCGTCGCTTGATGTTCCTGAGCGAACGCTTCGGCGGCAGCATTGAGTTCCGCGACCCGCTCGGCGTCGGCGCCGACCACACCGCCGTTGGCATCGACGGGCCGTGTCGTCCCGTCGGCCGCGACCCGCTCGATGACGGGCAGATCGCCGACCTCCATGCTCTCGAGGCGCCCTTTCACCTTGTTCAGGACGCGGGCAGAGCCTTCGGTCGTCACCTTCTCGGATTTCGTGTCGTCGGCCATTCGGGATCCTCCGCGGTATCCGTCACGAATCGTAGCCTCGCGTACATCATCGGTTCGGGGAGTGCCGAGGATGAGGATCCCGAACAGATACGGTGCAGACGATGATCACCGTGCTCGCGGGCGGCGTCGGCGCCGCCCGCCTCCTTTCCGGACTGGTCCGAACCCAGCGAGGCGACGACATCACCGCGATCGTCAACGTCGGCGACGACCTCGAGTTGTACGGACTGCACATCAGCCCCGACCTGGACACGGTCACCTACACCCTCGCCGAACGGATCGACCCCGGACGCGGTTGGGGTCTCGCCGACGAAACCTGGCACGCGATGGCGACGCTCGGCGAACTCGGTGGACCCGACTGGTTCAACCTGGGCGACCGGGACCTGGGAACGCACCTCTACCGAACCGGCCGACTCCACGAGGGCGCGACCCTGGCGGAGGTCACCGCGGAGATCACGAACGCGCTTGGTGTCGATGTCCGGATCGTTCCCGCCACGAACGATCGACTCCGAACCAAGGTGAGCGTCATGGACCCGGGCCTGGGGGGGCCGAGTCACGAGATCGACTTTCAGCGCTATTTCGTGGAGCGGGCACACTCGGTTCCGATCACCGGCGTCAGATTCCAAGGCGCCGAAGCCGCGACGCCCGCGCCGGGCGTCCTCGACGCCATCGGGCAGGCCGAACGCGTCGTGATCGCGCCGTCGAATCCCATCGTGTCGATCGCCCCGGTTCTTGCCGTCCCGGGTATCCGTCAAGCCGTCACCGAGCGACGAGACGACGTGGTCGCGGTGTCGCCGATCGTCGCCGGTGCGGCGCTGAAAGGTCCGGCCGACCGGATGCTCGACGAGTTGGGGCTCGAGTCGTCCGTCGTCGGGATCGCCCGCTGGTACACGAGTCTTGCTGCGACCTTGGTGATCGACCGCGCCGACGCGGCCCTCGCAGGCGCAGTCGAGGCAGAAGGAATGCGTTGCGTCGTCACCGACACGGTCATGTCGACGCCCGATGTCGCCGGCACGCTCGGCGCCACGGTGCTCGCCGGTCACACCACGTGACCGGCGGTCGCCTGCAGATCTTCGGGCTCTCGGGGATCGGCGAGATCACACCGACGACGGACCTTTCCCAGGTCATCGCGGCCGCGGCCACCGGGTCCGATGCGATCGTGGACGGTGACGTCGTGGTCGTCACCCAGAAGATCGTCTCCAAGGCCGAAGGTCGCCTCGCCCGGCTCGCCGACGACGACCCGCACGGCCGACGCATCGTCGAGGACGAGTCCCACCTGGTGCTGCGTCGCCGGGGCGAACTGGTGATCAGCCAAACGCGCCACGGTTTCATCTGTGCCAACGCCGGCGTCGACCTCTCCAACGTCGACGCGGGGTGGGCAGCCCTCCTCCCTGAGGACCCGGACCGTTCGGCTCGCCAAATACGAGACGGGCTGCGACATCACACGGGCGCCGAAGTGGCCGTCATCGTCTCGGACACCTTCGGACGGGTGTGGCGTCGAGGTGTGACCGACGTCGCGATCGGATGTGCCGGCATCGGCGCGATACTCGATCTGCGTGGCACCGGCGACGCCGGAGGCAGGGAACTGGCCGTGACCGAGGTCGCGGTCGTCGACGAGATCGCCGGTGCTGCGGAACTCGTGATGGGCAAGGCGACGTCGGTCCCGGTCGCGGTCGTGCGCGGCGTCGACCGATCGTGGTTCCGCCGGGGCGAGGTGCGCGCCGAGATCGTGCGCCCGCCGGATGAGGACCTGTTCCGCTGAGCGCGTCAGTGGGTGCGGGCGAACCGTCGAGCACACAGCGGTGCGAACACGACAACGAGCACCGCACACCAGATCAGTGCCGCCGCGACCCAGTACGCGGTCGTGTGACCGATGCCCACGCGGGCCGGCCCGCCCTGCATCAACGAGCGGACTGCGTTGATCACGACGCTCACGGGTTGATTCGCGGCGAACGGTTGCAGCCACCCCGGCATCGACTGGACCGGGACGTTCGCGGACGAGATGAACGAGAACGGGATCACCAGCATCGACAGGCCCTGGGCTGCCTGGGCGTTCCCCCCGACCAACCCGATCAGGATGAACACCCACGAGAACGCGAACCCGGCCACGATGATCAGCACGAACCCCGCAGCGACGTGCACGACCGACCCCGCAGGCCGGAAACCGATCAGAAAACTCAGGATCCCGGTGACGAACAGCCCCCAGGTGGTCAAGCCCGTGTCGGCGAGCGCTCGACCGACGACCACCGCGACGCGGGGAATGGGCAACGACCGCAACCGGTCGTGCACGCCGGTCGCCGCATCTTCAGCGACACCGGACGCCGCGGACATCCCCGTCCACAGCACGATCGTCGTGAGGAACCCCGGGACCAGGAAGTTCACGTAGCTGAGTTCTCCCCCGGTCCGGATCGCTCCGCCGAACACGTAGCGGAACATCACCAGGAACATCGCCCCCTGGACCGTGCCCATCACGAGCACCTGCGGGGTGCGGAAGAACTGGAGGATCGTACGGCGCGCCGAACAGGTCGCCGTCGTGGAGAACCCGGCGCCGCGTGCAATCGGCGGTCGGCCGCTGGTTGCCGACGCGTCGGCATCGGCCACAGGGTCGATCGATCGTGACATTCAGGCCTCCGTTCCATCGGGGTCGATCGGTTTGCCCGTCAACCCGAGAAAGACCTCGTCGAGCGTGGGACGACGAAGCCCGATGTCGTCGAAATGGACCTGGCGACGCGTCAGCTCGAGGACGACCCGGGTGAGTTCCTCCGCGCCGACCTCGACAGGCACCGACACCCGGTGGGTGTCCGGATCCACGCGTGGCTCCTCGACGCCGACCGACGCGAGCACCTCGACGACGACGGAGATGTCGGATGGGTCGCCCGGGCGAACCTCGACGACGTCCTTGCCTACCTGGCTCTTGAGCGACTCGGGCGTCCCGGACGCGATGACCCGGCCATGGTCGACGATCACGACGTGCTTCGCGAGTTGATCGGCTTCTTCCAGGTACTGCGTGGTCATCAACACATCGGTTCCGTCCGCGACCAGGGACCGGATCGCATCCCACAACTCGCTCCGGCTTCGTGGATCGAGTCCGGTCGTCGGTTCGTCCAGCAGGAGCAACCGTGGGCGACCGACCAGGCTGGCCCCCAGATCGAGTCGACGTCGCATCCCGCCCGAATAGGTACGAACCAGACGGTCGCCTGCGTCGGTCAACCCGAGCCGGTCCAGGATCGATGCCGCGGCCACTTCGGCCTCACGGCGATCGGCGCCGAAGAGTCGGGCGACCAGCACGAGATTCTCGGTACCCGTCATCGCCGGCTCGACCGACGCGTACTGCCCGGCCAGACCGATGACCTTCCGGATCTCCTTGGGGTGGCTGAACGCGTCGATCCCGGCGACACGCAGGTCGCCCTCGTCCGGACGCAACAGCGTCGCCACTGCGCTCACGAACGTGGTCTTCCCGGCGCCGTTCGGTCCCAGCAGCGCCGTGAGACAGCCGGATTCCGCGACGAGGTCGAGCCCGTCGAGTGCGGCGACGTCGCCGTACCGCTTGGTGAGACCGCGCGCTTCGATGATGGGGTCCACAGCGGTCCTCGTGAATGGTGGTCGGCTCGGCGATCGCCTCCCCCGGGCGGTCGGGTAGGAGGCTACCGGAAGTAGTCCAGAACCGCCGCGGTTCCCTCGGGCAATTCGGTCGACGGCGTCCAACCGAGTTCACGGGACGCCCGTGATGCGTCGAGTGAACTCCGGGCGACCTCGCCGAGCCGCTCCGGGGCGAAGTCCGGGTCGGCATCGACACCCGCTGCGGCGGCCATCGTCCGGTACAGCTCGAGCACCGAGGTCTCGGTCGCCGTGCCGATGTTGCACACCATCCCCCCGGCACGGTCGATCGCCCGGGCGAACGCATCGACCACGTCGTGGACGTAGACGTAATCGCGGGTCTGAGAACCGTCCCCGTAGATCCGACACGGTTCACCTGCGAGCAACCGGTTCGCGAAGATCGCCACGACACCGGCCTCGCCGTGAGGGTCCTGACGAGGTCCGTACACGTTCGCCAGTGCAAGCGCGGTGTAATCGAGACCGTGCAGGTCGCGGAACGCCGAGAGGTAGTCGCCGACCGCCTTCTTGGAGACACCATAGGGCGACAGGGGCGCCTGGGGGTGTGATTCGTCGACCGGGAAGTCATCGTCGGCGACCCGCCCGTAGATCGTCCCGCCGCTCGAGGCGAACACGACCTTGCGGGCACCCGCGGCGCGGGCGGCCTCGATGACGTTCAGGCTGCCCATGATGTTCACGTCGGCGTCGAGCTTCGGGTCGGCCACCGAGATCCGGACGTCGATCTGCGCGGCGAGGTGGAACACCACCTCGGGACGACTCCGGTCGAACACGTCGGCGAGCGCGGGATCACGCACGTCGATCTCGTGGAGGACGACCGGTCGGGACTCGTGGGCGAGCGCGGCACGGAGGTTCGCCGGCTTCCCCGACGACAGGTTGTCGATCACCTCGACCGTGTGGCCGTCGTCGAGCAGCCGGTCGACGAGGTTGGATCCTATGAAACCGGCACCGCCGGTTACCAGGGTGTGCATCAGTCAGGCTCCGGTCGTCGAATGCCGTCGAGGAATTCTCCGGGGTCGACCACCGCGTCGACGCCGATGACGCTCGTGTCGCCCACGTGAGCACCGGCACCGATCCGAGCACCCGGGCCGATGATCGACCCGACGATCTCGGCGCCGTCACCGATGGTCGCGCCGGCCATGACCACCGAGTCGATCACCTTGGCGTCGACGCCGACCTCGACACGATCCGAGATCACCGACCGCTGGATCGTCGTACCCGATGCGAGACGCGCGCCGGGGTCGACGCCCGGCACCGGTGCGCCGCGTCGCCCGTCGAGCAGGTCGAGTTGCGCTTGCAGGTAGTTGGCGGGCGTTCCGGTATCGATCCAATAGGTGTCGGAGACGAACGCGTACAGCTCGCCGGTCCGAACCAGCTCGGGGAAGGTCTCGCGTTCGATCGACACCCGGCGACCGGGGTCGATCCGATCGATGACCGACGGCTCCAACACGTAGGTGCCCGCATTGATCGCATCGGTCGGCGCCTCGCCCGGCGGCGGCTTCTCCACGAAGTCCAGCACCTTCCCGTCGGGCTCGGTCGGGACGACCCCGAACGCGGAAGGGTCCGCGACGCGGTGCAGCGCGATGCTCGCCGACGCGGACGCCGCTTCGTGGCGGGCGACGAGATCGGTGACGTCAAGGTCCGTGAGGACGTCGCCGTTGCACACGATGACCCGTTCGTCGATACCGGCGTCTCGGGCCGCGAACCGGATCGCGCCGGCGGTGTCGAGCGGCTCGGGTTCGACCGCATAACGCAATCGGACCGAGCGATGGCGTGCGTCGGGGTATGCCTCACAGAAGGCGTCGGGCCGGTAACCCAGCGACAGGACCACTTCTTCGACGCCGTGGGATTCGAGATGCTCGATCACGTGCTCGATCATCGGTCGGCCGACGATCGGGAGCATCTGTTTGGGGAAGGCGTTCGTCAGGGGGCGAAGGCGGGTTCCGAAGCCACCGACGAGGACGATCGCTCGAGTCACGGGCTCCGACGCTACCAATTCGCCGGTCCCGCAACGGACCACGTGGTCAGCGGCGACGTACCTCGATCAATTCTTCGAACAGCGCCGCGTACATCCCGGCGACCGCTTCGGGCGACGCCCATCCCTCGACCCAGCTCCGGCCCGACGATCCCATCTCGCTCGTCGCGATCGGATCTTCGAGCAGTCCGGCGAGCGCAGCCACGAACGCGTCCGGGTCGTCGGGCGGAACCGCAACCCCGGCTCCGGAGAGGTGCGCGACCCGGTCGATCTCGGTGTCCGGGTCGATGCTCGCGAGGAACGGCCGGCCGGCGGCCAGTATCGAGTAGATCTTCGACGGGACACTCGCGCTCGCGAGTCCACGTCGAAGTGGCACGAGATGGATGTCGCCGGCCGCGAGCACCTCGCCGAGACGATCGGGAGGTTGGTAGTCGACGAACGTCAGGTTCGACAGGCCGCGGGCCGCGGTCTCCAGGTCTGCCCGAGCC
>JAFDWI010000224.1 GCA_018268545.1 Actinomycetota bacterium | reverse complement strand
TGATCGTGATGTTGCTCGGCGTGCTCGGGGCGGGGCCGGTGCTCGGGGCGTATTCGGCAGAGCTGTTCGCCACGTCGGTGCGCAGCCAGGCGGTCGCCTGGGCCACCGTGGCGAGCGTCGGCGGTCAGGCGTTGAGCTTGGCGATCGGTGGTGGCCTTTTGGCGGCTTTCGGGAACCTGTCGTTGACGGTGACGTTGCTCGGCATCGGTCCGATCGTCGCGCTCGTGGTCATCTGGCTCACCTACCCCGACACCCACGGCCGAGAACTCGAAGACGTCCACGCCGCCTGACGAGGGAGTGCAGCGGTGGGGCCTGGCGCGTTCAGGTGGTGCCGGCAACACTCAAATACGATCCCCGACTCACCCGGCCGGGGCGTTTGTCGCGTCCCATGGCAGCCTGCGGAGGTCAGGCCGAGATCGTAGGCACGCCCAGACCAGGTGATCTGGCGACCTTCCCGTCGGTCGTGACCAGTGCGGCGTCGAGATGCTCAGCGAGCACGACATCGAGCGCGTCAGCGATCGTGAGGTGGCCACGGCGTCGCCAGGCGTCACCAAGCATCGGGCGGGTCCGTGCGATCGCCAGCGGCGCCGAGCACAACTCCGCGAACTCGACGGGGGCCTGGGCGGGCAGGATCTCACCGTGGAGCTCCAGACGGCGCAGCGTCCCGGATACTTCAGCGAAGTAATGGTCGGAGACCCACCACCGAACTTGGGGTTGCAACAACTGCTGCAACGCCCGCCCCGTCGCAGTGTCCAACAACGTGTCGACGTTCGCGGAAGCGTCGAGAACCAGGTCCGCCACTCGGCTTCGGGACGAACCTCGGCGACCAACGCCGCGGCCGACTTCGACAACGCCGTTGGATGCTCGCCGCGAATCAACCCCCGCAAGCCATTCATCGAACGCGCCTGGCTCGGGCATATCGCCGACCGGGATGACCTACACCTCCATGATCGAGGTATTGCGACAACCGTTGAGTCCGCCCATGTGTGTGGTGCCATAATGGCACCATGCGAAGGATGAATGTGCGGGACGTACCCGACGATGTGTACGCGGCGTTGGCCGGCGCGGCGGCAGCGAATCACCAATCACTGTCAGCGTTCGTCGCGGAACGCCTTGGTGAAGTTGCACGGATGGTAGGGGTCGGTGACTATGCCGCGCTGTACCAGCCGCCCGTGGGGAGCGCGGTGACCATCGAGGATTCGGCGGCGGCGGTTCGGGCGGTTCGCGAGGCGTCGTGACCGTTGCGGTGCTCGATGCTTCGGTCCTCGTAGCGTTCTACGCAGTTGAAGATCCTCGAAGGCACGTCGTGGTCGACCGCCTGACCTACGGCGACATGCTCTTCGCACCGGCCCACTTGGATGTCGATGTCGCGTCGGCGCTTCGGGGCCTGAGCCGATCGAACACGGCACTCGCGGCGGCGGTGCCGGAAGCGTTGGGGCATCTCGCGGGTTTCCCGGTTCGGCGGATGCCGCTCGCGCCACTGCTGGAAAGGATCTGGGAACTGCGTGACAACGTCACCGCGTACGACGCCGCTTACGTCGCGTTGGCCGAGCGGCTGGACGCGACCCTCATCACCTGCGATCGAAAGCTTGCCGCTTCGGGCGGCCCCCGATGCGCCTTCGACCTGATCGCCTGAGCCGTCAGGCCGGCCGACTGTCGCGCCGCGGCCGTCTGCAAGAGAGGTAGAGGGTCGAGAGCGTTCGGGCTGACGGTTCGGCTACAAGGTCGGTTCGGTCGTCGGAGTCGCGGGTGTGTCAGCGATTGACGAGGTCGCCGAGGACGTCGAAGGTTGCGGCCATGTCCGGGGCGCTGAAGGGCACGGCGACGAAGTCGGTCACACCGGACTCGAACAGTTCGGTGATCCGGCGAGCAACGTCGTCGTCGGCACCGATGATCGCGACGTCTTCCGGTCCCGCCGCGCCTTCCTGGTCGAGCATGACCCGGTAGGAGGGGAGGTGTCCGTAGATCGCGAAGATCTGTGCGGCTCGGGCTTTCGCACCGGCAACGTCGTCGGTGACCGCGACCGGAAGGGCTGCGACGACCCGCTTGTCGGTCCCGCTCGCTGCGGCACGCAATACCGGAACCGTGTGCGACGCGAGCGTCTTCTCACCGGTCATCCATGTGATCGTGCCGTCCGCGTGATCAGCGGCGAAGCCGAGCATCCGTTCGCCGAGCGCGGCGACGAGCAGTCCCGGCGGTTCGGGAACGTTCACATCCAGGGTGAGTCGCGTGGTGATCCGCTCGGTCACCGAATCGACCTGCTCACCCTTGAGCAGCGGCGACAACGCTTCGAGGTACTCCAACATGTACGACGCCGGCCGATCGAACGAATAGCCGAACATGCCTTCGATCACGAGCTTGTGCGACAATCCGATCCCGAGCGTGAGTCGCCCGTTCGACGCGGACTGCACCGTCAAGGCCTGTTGGGCCAGCGCGCCCGGATGCCTCGGGTACACCGGTACGACGCCCGTGCCGAGTTCGATGTCGGGCACCGAAGCGCCGATCACCGCCAGGGTCGTCAGGGCATCGAGCCCGAAGATCTGGGGCATCCACAGCGACGCGAACCCTGCCTCCGCGATCCGTCGAGCCTCGTCGACCGCGGCGTCGACCCGTGAGGTCTCGCCCGCAAGGTCCCCGAGAAATATTCCGATACGCACCTTGGACCTCCTGGGTCGTCGAGAGCTCGTGCCGCGCCACCCTACGCGGCGGCCACTTCGTCAAGCAGCGAAG
>JAFDWI010000223.1 GCA_018268545.1 Actinomycetota bacterium | reverse complement strand
TGCCGTAGCCGGCCGGGTTGGTCACGGTCAGGCCGAAGCTGAGCGGGGTGCCGCCGCTGAAGGAGACGTAGGTCACCGGGACCGTGATGGTGTCACAGCCGTTGTTCAGCGAGGTCGCCGCCACGTAGCTAGCGCAGGTGCTCGTCGTGTTGACCGAGGAGCTCACCACCGGGGCGCCGAGGGTCGCGAGGCCCGTGTTGGAGGCCGTGACCGTGGCGCCGGCGAGGAACGGACCGCCGGTGATCACGATCGAGCCCTTCGAGCCCGCCACGCCCGCGGTCGGCTTGACCAGGGTGATGGTCGGGGCCGCCAGGGTGGCGATCGACAGACCGGTGTCCACGCCGCCGTCAGTGTTCTTCACCGTCAGCGTGTTCGAGCCCGTCACCGTCGCGGTGGCCGGGATGCTCAGGGTGCCGGTGATCTTGTTCCAGGTCACCGTGGTCACCGTGGCCGTCCCCTGGCCCGTGGGCAGGGTCACCGTCGCGCCGGGCAGGAAGCCGCCACCGGTGATGGGGAAGGGCACGCTGGTCGAGCCGACCACGACCGAGGTCGGGGAGATCGTGCTCGTGTGCATGATCTGGGGACCGGCGACGACCGGGACCTTGAAGTAGGCCAGCTGGTGCGCGCTGTTCTGCAGGGTCACCAGCACGTAGCCACCAGCGTCCGGCCCGCCCAGTGAGATCGTGCCGACGACGGTGGTCGCCGTCGAGCTGGTGGTGGCGACCGTCGCCGAGCCGAGCGAGACCCCCGTGCTGTCGTACTCCGTCGCGGCGACGAGGCTCGACGTGGTGTCAAAGCCGGTGCCGGTGAAGGTGACGGCCTGGGCGCCCGGCTGCGACAGGATGCTCGCCGGGGCGACCGAGGTCACCGTCGGCTGGCCCGAGATCACGACCGCGTTGAGAGCGGCCGCCGAGCCGTTGGCACCGGTGCCGTCAGCGATCACCAGGGTGTCGGTGCCGTTGAGGGCCCCGAGGCCGGCCGTGATGGTCACCGTGAGGACGGTGGCCGAGTTGGTCGGCGCGTTGTCCACGGTGCAGGCGACACCCGGGTCGATGCTGAGGCCGTTGGCCACGTAGCAGACGTCGTTGCCGTAAGCGAAGCCCGTGCCGTAGACACCCAGGGTCACCGAGTTGGTGCCCGTGGTGGTCAGCGCCGTGCCGGTCGCGGTCAGGCCGGTGATCGTCATGTTCACGACGACCGCCATGGTCAGCGTGTAGGTGGTCACACCGTCAGTGATGGTCACCGTGACGTTGCCCGCCGGGGTGGCCGGCATCACGCTCGCCGTGGCCACGACGGTGGTCGCGGTCGCCGAGGTCGTGGTGAAGGTCACGTTGGCGTTGGAGGAGGTCACCTTCCAGTTGGCGGCGGTGTGGTCGTTGTTGGTGGTCGGGACCGTGAAGGTCACCGACTGCGCCAGGGTCTGGGCGTTGCCGCTCACCAGGGTGGCCGGGCTAGCGGTCACCGTGGCCGAGGTCGGGGCGACTCCGGTGTTGAAGATCGCGCCCATGTCGTAGGCCCAGCCCGACCCGTTGAACAGCACGCCGTCGATGTTGGAGACCGCGCCGGTGGGCAGGTTGATGCCCGAGACCGCCGCGCCCACCAGGTGGGCGAACTGCAGGGTCGTCGTGAGCGGGACCGTCGAGGAGCCCGCGACGTAGGTCGAGGCGACCGTCACCGTCTCCGCGTTGGGCTGACCGGCGTCGATCGTGAGCTTGGAGCCCGCGGCGAGGTCGGTCCCGGCGATGGTGCCGGCCAGGACCAGCGTGGCGCTGGTCGCCGGGGCGGCGTTCGCCAGGGTGATGCCGGTGTCGGGCTGGCTGGCGGGCACCTTGAAGGTGATCTTGGCCATGCCAGAGTTGACCGTGCTCACCGTGCCGGTGATGCCCGAGGAGGAGGCGAAGGCCACCGAGGCCGACGAGCCGAAGTTGAAGCCCGGCACGTCAGCGTTGACCGTGTAGGTGCCCGGGGCGAAGACGTCACCCGAGACCGCCTGGCCCAGCGCGTCGGTCACCGCGGCGGCGGCCGGAGCGCCCACCGAGGCCGCGTGGGTCTCGACGTTGGCGCCGTTGTTGGCCGTCAGCACGAAGGTGCTCGAGTTCGGGTAGGCGTACTCGACGACGGCACCAGCCGGGACGGCGGGCAGCGTGGTCGAGGTGAAGGTGATCGAGGTCGCCGTGGTGCCCGAGATGGCCAGCGGGTAGAGCGTGCTGCCCACGACCAGGGTCGCGCTCGAGGGAACGTCAGCGGCGTTGGCCACCGCGAGGGTGGTCTGAGCGCCCGCCGTGGTGGCCGAGGTCACCGTGGTGTAGCCGTAGCGAGGGACGAGGAACTTGACCGTGGCCACGTTGGAGCTCGAGACCGAGAGGACCGTGCCGGTGACGACGTCGGTCGAGGGGCTCGTGGCGGATGGCGCCAGGGTCACCGTGGAGCCGGTCGACAGCGGGAAGCCCGTGGTGCCGGTCACGTAGGCGATGGCCGAGACGCCCGCCGCCAGGCTGGTGTTGGGGCTCACGTAGGTCACGCTGGTGATCTGGGGGGCCACCGGGGCGACGATCGGGGTGCTCGAGCCGGTCGCGCCGGGCTCGCCCACGCCCACGCCGTCGGTCAGGTAGGCGCCGGTCGCGTTGGGGTTGGTGACCTTGACGTCGTACTGGGTCGCGGCCGTGGCCGTGATGGTCACGCCGGTCACCGTGATCGAGGTCGCGCTGTTCACGGTCACCGTGGCGCCCGCCAGGCTGATGCCCGTGGCGGCGGCGCAGCTCGTCGAGCAGCTGCCGCCGGCGTAGACCTGGACCGTGGCGCCAGCGAGGAAGCCGGTGCCGGTGATCGAGAAGTTCTGGGTCGAGGAGCCACTCGCCACCGCGGCCATCTCAGTGGTCGAGGTGATGCTCACCGGCGGAGCGGCGGCCGAGGTCACCGTCAGGGCGATCGAGGCCATGCCCAGGGCGCCCGAGCCACCGGAACCGTTGTCGGTCGCCGAGATGGTGTAGGTGCCCGGGGTGACGCTGCCCGAGACGCTCACGTTGATCGTGGCGCTGGTGGCGGTCGCGGCGGGGGTCGAGGCCCACGTGGCGGTGATGCCAGCAGGCGCCGAGAGGGTGCTGTTGGACATGTCCACGAGGTCGAGGTTCGGGCCGGTCAGCGCGACGGCCGAGGAGCCGCCGGCGGCCACGGTGTTACCCGTTACCGAGGCGACCTGGGGACCGTCCACGACCGCGAGGCCGATGGTCATGGGGCTCGACGTGCCGTTGTCGTCCGTGAGGGTCAGGGTGTAGAAGCCGGTCGGAGTCGACGGCGACACCACCACCTGGGCGGAGGCGGCAGTCGACGAGGTCTCGGTCACGCTGGTGAAGGTGACACCCGTGGCGTTGGTGCTCAGGGTCGCCTGGCCACCGAGGGCGGCGTCATTGGCGAAGCCCGTACCCGTGAGGCCGATCGCCCCCGTGAAGCCCTGACCGACGACTGCGTAGCCATCGAAGCTCAAGGGGTTCGACGCGCTCGAACTGGTCAAGGTCGGAGCGGTGGTCGCAGCGCCAGCCGCGCTCGCGGCCGCCAGCGGCAACGCCCCGGCCACCATGATGGCGGCCCCTGCGACGATCTTCGTCAGACCGCTGGTCAAACGCTGCAAGGCATTCATCGGGAGTCCTTTCGCGGAAGCTCTCTTGCTCACTTCTCTCCATTCACAAGGGCCGATGGGCATCGACCACAACACAACCCGGCACGAGACGTCGCCCCGTGGCCGAGCCACGCGTCGAAACCTCAGGGCCGAGTATAGAGAAGGTCCAGGTCATGGCGCGAATACCGAAGTCCCATATTCCTGCTCGACCCTCTCAGGAGATCTTCACCTCGGCCGTCGTCGAATCTCCTGGTCAAAAGTGAGAAATCTCTAATCACTCGCTGAAACCCTGTGACAGGAAGGGACTTCGCGGCAAAAAGTGTCACGTCGTCGAAACTCAGCAGACCGCAAGAATCCTTCGTCGAGTAGCGCCGCCGTGAGGCGTCGAGAACGCCGCCCTTAGGCGATGGCGCAACGGTTCGGTCCGAGCTCGAGCTCGCCCTCGTCGTCACCGAGGAGAGCCCATCCGGCGTTCACCTCGACGATGCGCCGGTAGTTCGGTGGGCGGTCCTTCACACTGGCAACGGCCCACGCGACGAAGTCCTCCTCGCTCAGCGCGAGGGGCGCCAGGGTCGCCCGCAGGTCGCCCAGCCGACGTCCCACGAGCTCGCCGTGGTGCACCTCGACTCCCGCCCCCCAGTGGGCCGGCAGCACTAGGACCTCGTCGGGCAGCGGCATCACCCGCTCGTGGAGGCTGCGATAGAGGTGGTGGGCGAAG
>JAFDWI010000222.1 GCA_018268545.1 Actinomycetota bacterium | reverse complement strand
GCAGGTCGGTGTCGCGTCGTCGTGGAACGAGGTGACACCGTGCAACCTGCCGATGAAGCGGCTCGCGGAACGTTCCAAGGAAGGTGTTCGTGAAGCGGGCGGGTTCCCGATCGAGTTCGTGACGATCGCGGTTTCCGACGGCATCTCGATGGGGCACGAAGGGATGCGCGCATCGCTGGTGTCCCGTGAGGTGATCTGCGATTCGGTCGAGACCGTGATGCACGCCGAGCGTTTCGACGCGATGGTCAACTTCGCCGGGTGCGACAAGTCGCTTCCGGGCATGTTGATGTCGGCAGCCCGGTTGAACGTGCCGTCGGTATTCATGTATTCGGGGAGCATCCTCCCTGGCCACTACAAGGGTCAGGCGCTCGACATCACCAGTGTGTTCGAGGCGGTGGGGGCCAAGGCGGCGGGCACGATCTCCGATGAGGACTTCGATGCGATCGAACGCAACGCCTGCCCGACCGAAGGCTCGTGTGCGGGGATGTTCACGGCCAACACGATGGCGTCGATCGGAGAGGCACTCGGCATGTCGTTGCCCGGCTCCGCGAGCCCGGCGGCCGTCGATCGTCGACGGGACGACTTCGCGTTCGCGTCAGGTCAGGCCGTCATGAACCTGGTGCGCGCCGGCATCCGACCGCGCGACATCATGACCAAGGGTGCCTTCGAGAATGCGATCGCGATCGTCATGGCACTCGGTGGGTCGACGAACGCCGTGCTGCACCTGTTGGCGATCGCCGCCGAGGCACACGTCGATCTGCACCTGGAGGACTTCAACCGGATCGCCGCGAAGGTCCCGCACATCGCGGACACCAAACCGCACGGCAAGTACCACATGGTCGACATCGACCGTATCGGCGGTGTGCCCGTGGTGATGCGCGAGCTGCTCGAGGCGGGTGTGTTCAACGGTGACTGCGTCACCGTGACCGGCAAGACGATGGCAGAGAACCTCGAGGCGATCGATCCACCTGCGCCCGACGGCGAGGTGATCCACCCGATGTCGGCACCGATCCACGCGCAGGGTGGGCTTGCGATCCTCACCGGGTCACTTGCGCCGAAGGGATCGGTGGTCAAGGTCGCCGGGATCGACTTCGACACCTTTGCCGGTCCGGCCAGGGTGTTCGAGGGCGAACAGGCCTGCATGGATGCGATCCTCGCCGGGCACATCAACGCGGGTGACGTGCTGGTGATCCGTTACGAGGGACCCAAGGGTGGGCCGGGGATGCGTGAGATGCTGGCGGTGACCGGTGCGCTCAAGGGCGCCGGACGCGGCGGCGACTGTGCGCTGATCACCGACGGGCGCTTCTCGGGCGGCACGCACGGGTTCTGTATCGGCCATGTCGCACCGGAGGCCGTGGACGGTGGCCCGATCGCATTCGTGGAAGAAGGCGATCGGATCGTGATCGACGTCGATGCCCACACCATCGACCTCGACGTCGACGAAGCGACGTTGGCCGAGCGTCGGGCGAACTGGAAGCTCCCCGAGCCGCGCTACACCTCCGGCGTGCTCGCCAAGTACGCGGCACTGGCGCAGGGTGCCGACCAGGGTGCCATCACGCGGGTCTGAGATACCTTGCGCGCTTTTTGAACGCCTGGGGGGCGCGGACGCGTGCGATGACGATCCATATCGAAAGCGGAAACGCCACGATGGTGATCCGCGAGAAGCCGAGCCACGAGTCGACGATCACCGGGGTCGCGCACACGAACATCGCCAACGTGGCGGCCAGGTACAGCGAGATGGCCCGGTACCGGTGCCATCCGATCCACATGGCAACCGCGATGAGACAACCCGTGAAGATGGCGAGCACGAGTTGCCCGCCCACGGGTGGTTCACGAATCCAGCCGAGGAACGGTGCGGTGAACGTGCCGCCGTCGGGCTGTTCGAACATGGACTGGCCGATCGCAACCGATACGTACACCGACCACACTCCGACCGGCAGCGCGGGAACCACCAGGTGCGCAACGCGCCTCCGTACGGAGATGCCGGGCCATGCCGCCAGTGCGACGACGGCGACCAGTGAGGTTTCACGTGTCAGCCCGGCGAGCGCGAGCAGGATGATCGCCGCCGTGAAGCGGCGTCGCAACATGGCGCCGATGGCGGCGACGGTGAGGCCGGCCGCGAGCGCGTCGGCCGTCGATGTCCACAAGGCGCAGATCGTTCCGGCGTTGACGACCATCGTGATCGGGAGCCAGGGCGGTCCGTTCGGGAACCGCGACAGCGCCCAGCCGCCGATCGCGATGCCGACGAGCGAAAGGGCCGCGAACGCGTAGACGAGTCCGACGCCGCCGGATGGACTGAGCGGCTTCGCGAGCATCGGATAGAGAATTCGCCGGAGCCGGTAGGTGGGGACGTACATCTCCTTGGATGTCGCTCGCACGTCGAAGGGTCGGCGGGCGATCACATAGAACACCATGCCGTCGAATCCGTTCCCCTCGAACACGTGCGCATGCGGAAGTTCGCGGTGGACGAGGGGGTACGAGGCGTTGTCGGGTCCGATCGCCAGCAACGCCGTCGGGG
>JAFDWI010000221.1 GCA_018268545.1 Actinomycetota bacterium | reverse complement strand
TGGCTCATGCCCCCGCCCGCGTTCGTCGGCGGCGTCACGATCCGATAGCCGTTCAACACCTCGCCGACTTGCACTTCGACCGTCTCCGTTCACGTGTCGTCACATCGGGTGACGTCCGAGGCGCAACGTAACAAGCCCGAGCGCGCGATACGAGCGCAGAACCGCGCGCCTCCGCCCCGGCCGCGAGACCCGCTTCAACGGCTGCTCGTCGGCCTCATCCGGCCATGTCATGGCACGCAGCGGGACTCGCTGCGGACCGCTCTCGTGACCGGTCCCGACGATCAGGCCGTCGCCACACCCGGCCATGCCATGCCATGCCGCGCAGCCGGACTCGATGCGGGCTACTCCCGCAACCGAGACCGACGATCAGGCGGTCGCCACACCCGGCCAGTCGACGAATTGGCGGCCCGTCACCAGTTCGTAGGCCTCGACGTAGCGATCACGGGTGGCGGCCACTACCTCGTCGGGCAGGGTCGGCGGCGGTGGGGTCTTGTCCCAATCCAACCCATCGAGCCAATCCCGAAGCGGTTGTTTGTCGAAACTTTCCTGGCTGTGGCCGGGCTCATAGGCCGCCGCCGCCCAGAACCTCGACGAATCGGGGGTGAGCACCTCGTCGCAGAGCACCAGCTCGCCGTCGATCAGTCCGAACTCGAACTTGGTGTCCGCCACGATCAGCCCCCGCTCCGACGCCAAGGCAGCGCCCCGGCGGTACAGCTCGAGAGAGACGTCCCGTAGCCGTTCGGCCCAATCGGCGCCCACGATCGACACCGCTCGATCGAAGTCGATGTTCTCGTCGTGCTCACCCACCTCGGCCTTGGCAGCCGGCGTGAACACCGGCTCGTCGAGCTGCTGGGACTCGACCAGCCCCGCGGGCATCGACGTCCCGTGCATCGTGCCGCGGCCTGCGTATTCCTTCCACGCCGAGCCGGTGATGTAGCCGCGCACCACGCATTCGATCGGGAACATCTCCGCCTTGCGACACAACATGATCCGGCCTTCGAGGTCCGCATCCGACGCGGCGTCACGGGCCTCGTCAGGCAGGTCGTCGATCGACGTCGAGATCAGATGCGAGTCGACGATCCCGTCGAGGTGATCGAACCAGTACGCCGTCATCGCGGTGAGTGCCCGACCCTTGTCGGGGATCACCTCGGCCATGACCACATCGAATGCCGAGATGCGGTCGGAGGTGACCAGCAACAGCCGATCGTCGCCCGCGTCGTAGATGTCCCGGACCTTTCCCGAAAAGTTCAGAGGCAGCCCGATCGATGAACGCATGGGAGCAGCGTACCAACCGCCCCCGATGCGAACTTCGGGGGCTTGGGGTGGTTTTACCCACCCCAACCCCCCGAAGTTCAGCGTGCAGGCGGGGTCAGAGGATGGCGGCGGGGGTGTAGGCGGCGGCCTCGGGGGCCGCATCCACCAGCGCACCCACCCGTTCGACGAATGCGGCCACCCCCTCGGGCGCCGTGCCCACGAACCCCAGCGGCTCGTCCAACACCGAATCGAGCGCGCCCGCGTCCAATCCCAGTCGTGGATCGGCAGCCAGTCGTGCCATCAGATCGTTCCGGGTCGCGCCCTGCTCGCGCATCGCCAGCGCCATCGCCACCGCATGTTCCTTGATGACCTCGTGGGCCGTCTCCCGTCCGACCCCGGCTCGCACCGCCGCCATCAACACCTTAGTGGTCGCCAGGAACGGCAGGTACCGGGCAAGTTCGGTGTTGATCACCTCGGGGTACGCGCCGAACTCGTCCAGCACGGTCAACGTGGTCTCCAACATGCCGTCGATCGCGAAGAACGCGTCGGGCAACGCGACCCGGCGCACCACCGAACACGACACGTCACCTTCGTTCCACTGCTCACCCGACAGCGCGGTGACCATGGCGAGGTGCCCGCCGAGGATCGCCCGGAAGCCGTTGATCCGCTCACAGGAACGGGTGTTCATCTTGTGGGGCATCGCCGAGGAGCCGACCTGGCCAGCCTTGAACCCTTCGGTGACCAACTCGAGACCGGCCATGAGTCGGATCGTCACCGCCAACGACGACGGCCCCGCCCCGAGTTGCACCAACGCGGACACGACGTCGAGGTCGAGCGACCGCGGATACACCTGGCCGACGTTCGTCAGCAGCGCGTCGAAACCGAGATGCGCCATCACCCGCGCTTCGAGATCGTCCACCGCACCCGACGACCCGAGTAGATCGGCCATGTCCTGGCGCGTCCCCATCGGTCCCTTGATGCCTCGCAACGGATACCGGCCGATCAGGTCGTCGAGCCGCTCGAGCGCGATCAACAGTTCCTCGCCGGCATTCGCGAAGCGCTTGCCGAGCGTCGTCGCCTGCGCCGGCACATTGTGCGAGCGCCCCACGATCACACACTCGGCGTACTGTGCCGCCCGCGCCGCCAACCGGGCCGCGACGGCGACCACCCGGTCGCGCACCAATTCGAGCGACGTGCGCACCTGGAGCTGCTCGACGTTCTCGGTCAGATCCCGAGAGGTCATCCCCTCGTGGATGCACTCGAAACCGGCGAGTTCGCAGAACTCCTCGATCCGTGCCTTCACATCGTGGAGGGTCACCCGCTCCCGGGCGGCGATCGAGGCGAGGTCG
>JAFDWI010000220.1 GCA_018268545.1 Actinomycetota bacterium | reverse complement strand
GGCTCGCCGGAGCCCGACTCGTGATCGAACTCCCCTCGCCCGATTCATCCGGCGGCTGGCACCTCTCCGTGCTCGGCGCCGATCCCGACGGCAACCTCGTCCCCGTCGAGGTTGCCATCGTCGACCACCCCAAACTCGTCGATCAGCTCGAACGTGTCGAGCGGCTGCTGCCGGCACTGAAGCGGCCCGGCGCGGCGCGGCGCGGTCAGGTCATCCTGAGCCAGGACGAGGCGTGGGACCTGATGTCGGCCACAGGACCACTCCTGGTCGACATCGGTTTCGATGTCCGGGTCCCCGCTATGAGCACCAAACGGGTGACACCCAGCCTCCGATTGTCGGCCGAGCGCACCGACGAGACTGTCGTCGGCGCCCGTCAACTCGCCAACGTGTCGTGGTCCGCGCTGTTCGGTGACGCCGAGCTGAGTGCCGCCGACATCGCCCGACTGTCCGCCCAGGCACGCCCGTTGGTTCAGTCGCACGGGCAATGGGTCGAGCTCGACAAGGTCGACCTCCAGGCCGCTGCCGCGGCGCTCGCCGAGCGGGCGAACACGACCCAGATGACCGGCGCTCAGATGCTGCGTCAGGCGCTCGGGCTCGAGGGCACCACGCTCGCCGGCGGCACGGTCATCGAAGGCTCGAGTTGGGCCGGGGAGCTTCTCGATGCGGCAAGATCACTGCCGACGAACCCAACCGTGCACCCGGAGGGATTCGGCGGCACGTTGCGCTCCTACCAGGCCGAGGCGCTCGCCTGGCTCGGTTTCCTGCACACAGCGGAGCTCGGCGGATGTCTCGCGCTCGACATGGGCCTCGGCAAGACGCCGGTGATCCTGTCGCACCTCGCGTCGGTTCCCGGCGCCGGTCCGACGCTCGTGATCGCGCCACCGGCCGTGGTCGCGAACTGGGCTGCCGAAGCGGCGCGGTTCACCCCGGACCTCCAGGTCGTGGTCCATCACGGTGCCGGCCGGGCCGACGGTGACGACCTGGGTGAGGTCGTGAAGGAGGCCGATGTGGTCATCACCACCTACGGCACCGCCGTACGGGACATCGATGCCCTCGCCGACCTCGGATGGGATCGTATCGTGCTCGACGAGGCTCAGGCGATCAAGAACCCGGCCAGCGAGACGGCGCAGCAGCTCCGCCGCCTGCATTCGCGTACCCGACTCGCGCTCACCGGCACGCCGATCGAGAACGGTCTCGGCGATCTCTGGTCGATCCTCGACTTCACGAATCCCGGCCTCGTCGGTCCCCGGTCGACCTTCATCTCGCAGTTGTCACATTCGAGCGAGTCCCGGTCCAACGGTGCCGAACGCGCACTCCGCGCCCTGAACGGGATCCTGGTCTTCCGCCGGACCAAGTCGGAACCGGCCGTCGCCGCCGAACTCCCCGAACGCATCGACCAACTCGACCACTGTTCGATGACGCCCGAACAGATCGGCCTCTACCAGGCGGTCCTCGACGCCGTGGTCGCCCGCTCCGAAGGGTCCGCGGATGAACGCGCCCAACGACAAGGCCACATCCTCGCAGCGATCACCGCGCTCAAGCAGATCTGCGACCACCCGGCGGCCTACACGGGCGACGACGGACCGCTGGACGGTCGTTCCGGCAAACTGCAACGCCTCGACGAGATCGTCGACTCGGTGTTCGAAGCCGACGAACGCGTCCTGGTCTTCACGCACTTCGCATCCTGGGGACAGCGCCTCGCCGACCATCTCACCGAGCGGACCGGACAGAAGGTGTCGTGCTACCACGGCGGCCTCGCACGGGGCACACGCGATGCGATCGTGAAGGAATTCCAGGAGGGAACCGGGCCGGGTGCCCTGGTGCTGTCGCTCAAGGCGGGCGGGACCGGACTGAACCTGACCGCCGCGAATCACGTCGTGCTGTTCGACCGGTGGTGGAACCCCGCGGTCGAGGATCAGGCTCGCGATCGTGCGTGGCGCATCGGGCAGACCCGAACCGTCGTGTCCCATCGTCTGGTCTGCCCGGGGACGGTCGACGAACGGGTGGAAGACGTCGTCGCCGACAAGCGGCGCGTCGCGAACCTGGTGCTCCCCCGGTCCTCGTCGTTGGCCGACCTGTCCGGCGAGCAACTCCAGTCCGCACTCGGCATCGACCGGACGTTGCTGATCACCGAGGACGACCCCGACACAACCGACCAGACGATGGCCGAGGCCACGATCACCGAGGAGACGACATGAGCGGCGGCAAACGGCGCTCCAAGCGCGGCCGTGCGAAAGCCCGCGTCCTGCCCGAAGCCGAGGCGTTCTGGCGCGAGGACGAGGAGCTCGACACGCCCGAGCCGCTGCGACGGGACGGCGACCCCACGGCGACACTCCGATCCATCGGACCACCCCCGGTGCCGGGTCACGACGAGCTCCTGATCACCTTCGCAGGCGTCGCGAAACGTGCCTCGGACATGGCCCTCGCGCTGAGCCACTCGCTCGGCCTCACCGAAGACGAACGCCCGACCGGCTGATCATCGTCGCCGTCGACGAATCGGCCCCGTCATCGCCGGCACCCTCATGTGTCCGATACGGTCCCCAGGTGGGCAGTTTCGTTGAAACTGTGCAGGACCGTCCGAGACCCGGTGACGGCGATCCGGGTGATCGACGCCGGTCGAACGAACAGGTGCCAGATCACCTCATCCGGAACGTCGAGGGCCCAGGCGACCGCCGCCTTGATCGGCGACACGTGGGACACGACGACGACATCGTGGTCCGCCGCCTCGACCAACAACTCGTCGCACGCGGCACGCACCCGTAACCCGACCTCCGCGACGCTTTCGCCACCCGGTGGTCGGAAGTCCGGATCCGCCATCCACTCCCGCCACGTCGACGGCGGCACGTCCCGCAACGGGCGTTGTTCCCAGTCGCCATAGGACATCTCGATCCAGCGGTCGTCGATGTCGACGTCGTCGCCGAGTGCGTCGGCTGTGGCACGGGTCCGCCGGAGTGGCCCGGCCACCACGCGATCGCGCCGACCGAGTGCCGCAGCCACCGACGTGGCCTGGCGCGTCCCGACCGCGTCCAGTGGCGGGTCCGATCGGCCGAGCAGCAGCCCGGCCGCGTTGGCCTCGGTTCTGCCGTGACGCACGAGGATCAGCACGCGTCGGTCACATCCCCGCCTCGGGACCGCGTGCAAGTGACGGGTCGAGGGTGCCCGTGGCGATCAGTCGACGACGTCGCTCGGGATCGGAAAGCTCGAATCGCCGCCACGCCCAGATCAACACGGCGAGGCCGACGGCTTCGAGCATGAGGTTCACGACCCATCCTCGCGACGCGACCAGTGACGGCACGTCGGGGAAGCGTGAGCCGAACCCCGGCCACCAGAACAACTGCTTGCGACCCCAGACGCCGTCGAGCACGAGATGACAGAACATCCCGATCGGCAGGCAGAGCCATCGGCGACGCGCGATCCGGGACGAACGCGTGAACAGCATCACGACCGCGAGCACGACGACCGAGGCGACCAGCGTATGGCCGCCCCAGTCCCGGCCTGTCACGTTCTCGACTCCCGGGATCACCGCTCCGAGCGCGAGGAGCCGGTAGTCCAGACGCGTGCTGTGGAACACGGCCCAGACGATCGCCACGGAGCCACCGATGAACCAGAAGAACACGACGAGGCCCGATCTCTCAACGTACGAGGAGACGCCCGCACTCCTCGCAATACACCGGTACTGACGCGTCCAGATGCCGAATCCGATCCATCTCGACGGCGGGAAGGTTCAGATGACAGCCCTCACACCGACTGCCCACGAGCCGAGCAACGGCGACGCCGTCGTTGGACAACCGGAGGCGTTCGTACTCGGCCATGAGTTCCTCCGGTACGCCGACGATCGCGCCCGCACGGTCGGCCGAGATCGCGTCGACCTCCACGTCGATCTCCGCGGCGGCGGCCGTCAACGCCATCTCGGATCGGCTG
>JAFDWI010000021.1 GCA_018268545.1 Actinomycetota bacterium | reverse complement strand
TTCGTGTTCGGCGGTCGGCACGCGCCGCACGGTTTCGGCGGTGGCGGGCACGGCCGTGCCGCACTGTTCACAAAAGCCGGACCCGGGGGTCAACGGCGCTCCACAACTCCGACAGTTCATGGTCGCAATGTCCCTTTCCTCACGGTCAATTCGTGCATGAGCCTGCCCCTACTTCGGGTCCAGGTAGCGGGTCATCGCGTCGGCGATCGCGTCGGCCATCTGTTGACGGAACGTCGGGTCTTTCATGAGGCCCGCGTCGGTCGCGTTGCGCATGTTCCCGCACTCGATGAACACCTTGGGGACCGTGGAGAGGTTCAGCCCGCCCAGGTCGGTGCGGGGGAAGATCCCGTCCTGGCCCGCATAGGTCGACACGGGCATCGGCGTTTCGGCGCGCACGGTGTCCCGGAGCAGCGTCGCGAAAACCATCGAGGGCGCGTCGATCGCGTTGTCGCACCCTGAGCAGCCTCCGGGGGGAAGCACATGAAAACCGCGTCCGTCGGCGGGGCCGCCGTCGCCGTGGATCGAGATCGCGAGGTTCGCGTCGTGGTCGCCGCCCGATGCGCCACGCACGTTCACGCACGGGCCGACGCCGTTGTCGTCGGGTCGGGTCAAGAACACGGTCGCGCCGCGGGCTCGCAGGTCGGCGGCGAGACGGTTGGAGACGTCCCAGGTGAAGGCATGTTCGGTGTAGCCGTCGTTGGTTTCGGTGCCGGAGGTGTCGCACGCTTTCATGAAGCCACCTGCGGGGACGAGCTGGTTGATCTCGGCGCTGTGGGCGCTGTTGCCTCCGTTGTGGCCCGGGTCGACCACGATGATCTTGCCGCGCAACGCGGTGGCTCCGAATGCGCTTGTGGCCGTGGTGGTCGTGGGCGCCGTGGTCGTCGCATCGGCCGTCGTGGACGATGCCGGCGATGTCATGGCGCGAGCGGTCGTCGTGGCGCGCCGGCGGACCGTCGTCGTGGTCGCAGCGCGGGCGGTCGTGTCGGTGTCGTCGTGTCGGGTGACGGCCGCGGCGATCCCGCCCGCGCAGATCGCGACGACGACGAACCCGCCGATCGCGGCACGGATCTGACGGGAACGACGTGGTTTGGCACGCGAATGTTTGCCGGAGGTCATGGGGTCTCCTCGGTTGCGGCGTCTCGCAGGCGCACCAGGTCATCCGGGGTGATCAGGCGCACCGCGAGCGCGTATTCCACCAGGCGTGCCCGCCGGTTCGATGCGAGCTGGTCGTAACCGCCGTGCAGGCCACGCACCCCGGCCCGGTCCAGTTTGGAGCACACCGCGTCGAGTTGCCGGTTGAACTTGGTGATCGTCCATCCGAGTGTGCGTGCGGCGTCGGCGTTCGCGGGCAACTCGACGATCGCGGAACGGTTGCGTTCCAGTGTGGGCGCGGCGAGCGCGAGCACGCACAGGCGCTGGTTGTCGGTCAATGCAACCGGTTGCAACGTGGACGTGCCGGATTGGCGGATGATCGTGCCGGGTACTTCCAGGGGGGCTTGGCCCAGGTGCAACCCGAGCATGTAGTTCGACGGCCCGGCGGTGAAACGCACCTCGGTGACCGGGAACACCAACGGGAGTGCGGCCCCCGGGGCGAGCCAGGCGTGCATGACGCCCGAGTCGTCGGACACCGTCGCGGACAGGCCGCTGCCGACGTTGCGGAGCCACCACAGTCGGTCATGGGACAGCTCCAGGAACGTGCGATGCAGGTACGGGTTCTCGTCGATGACGAGGTCGCCTTCGCGGCCCAGCAGGAAGGGCCGGGTCGGGTCGACTTCGGTCCATTCGTCACAGAACTCGACGTGCAGGGCGGGTGTGGGTGGCTCGGTGACGTTCATTGTCCCGACCCGTTGAATGCGCTCGCGCACGCTTGCAGGTAATCGGCAGGGGTGACGGTGAGTTTCGGGGTGGCCAACACGGGAGCGCCGGTCGCGCCGGAGTTGTCGGACGGGAGTTGCGCGGCCACGGGTGTGCCGGTCGCTCTGTTGACGGCGTGGCCGGTGATCCGAAAACACGGTGGCCCTGAGCCGCACGGGATCTGGCGGGTCCCGACGCTTGCCGTGGTGCACGACCCGTCCGGGCCGAGGTTCAGCGTGACGGGGAGCTTTCCGTTCACCGGTCCTTCGACGCTGACCGGTTGGCCACCACCGGTCATGGGCGCGACGTCGACGGTGACGCTGACGGTCTTGTCGGTGTCGGGGGTCCAGGTGAGCGTCGATGCCATGCCCGTGGGTGTGGTGGCGAACGGCTCGATGGTCGGGTCGTTCGGTGTGGTGACCGGGCCGAGTGGCGCTGCGGTCTGGATCGACTGGATCGGGCCGCCGGCGGTGGTCGCCGATCCGGGCCCGGCCTTGGAGTTGCGGCCGGTCGTCATCGTGAGCACCAGTGCGAGCACCGCGACGGCGACGATGACGCCGGCGACCGCGGCGATCGGCTTCCAACGCACCGAGCGCGTTGAATGCGTCGTGGACTCGAGCACCGGCCGGTCCGCGTCGACAGGCAGTGGCGGAGTCGATGCCCGATACGGCGATCCGGCCGGGGCAGCGGCGCCCGGGTCGGCAGCCGTCGGGGTGCCTGTGGGTGTACCCGGGGGTGCAACGGGGGTCGGGGTGACCGGTGCGAAGGTGCCCGGTGGCGTGGCGCCGGGTCGGGCGCGGGCAACGGTTTCGGCATCGTCGGTCATGCCGCCGCCGCGTGCCCATGACGGGGTGGTGGTGACCACCGCGACCCGGGGGACGCTCGGTGCGCTGGTGGAGCCGGGCGCCGAAACGATCGGCGCCCCGGTCGGGTGGGCCGGTGGCGCCGACGCTGGTGGTGGGGTCACCGCGGGTGCAGGAGCGCCGAAGCCGCCCCTGGGTGAACCCGGTGGCGTCGTCGGCCGGACCGGTTCGGCGGGCTGGGGGTCGACGACCTGGATGCTGCGCCGCGTGCGTTCGCCGTCTTCGGGGTCGTCGGTGCTGCGGGTGGGCGCGGCGGGCGCGGCGGCAACTTCGATCGGGGTGGGTTGCAGGCGTAGGTCCTGTTCGATCTGCTGCAATGCTTGGGCGAACGCGAGCGCCGAGGTGGGACGGTGGCGCGGGTCGCGGGCCATTGCTTGGCCGATGAGGTTGTCGAATGATGCGGGCACGCCGGGCCGGGTGATGCGGGTGCGTTGCCCGGCGAGCACTCGGGTGAGGATCCCTTGGGCGCCGTTGTCGCCGTCGGGTGACCAGAATGGTGAGTGGCCGGCGGCGAGCGCCGAGATCGTGGCGGCCAGGCCGTACACGTCGGTGACGACCGACCCGGCGGATTCTTCGTTCAACAATTCCGGTGCGGTGTAGGCGGGGGTGGCTCCGACGGCTTCGCTGATGCCCGTCTCGGATTGCACACCGGAGATCCCGAAATCGGTGAGCCCCGGTCGGTCGAACGCGGAGGTGAGGATGTTGGCCGGTTTGATGTCGCGGTGGATGATCCCGGCACGGTGCGCGGTCTCCACAGCGGCAGCCACCTGGATGCCGGTGCGGAGCACGTCGGCGATGTCGAGGTTGCCGCCTTTGGCACGTTCACCGAAGTTGGGGCGCGGGTAGTGCTCCATGACGATGTAGGGCCGGCCGTCGGGCGACACGCCGCTTGAGAAGATCGTGACGATGTAGGGATGGGTGGAAACCTCGGCCATGATGTCGGCTTCGGCGTCGAACTGGGCGAGCGCGTGGGGGCTCAGGTGTTCGCTGCGCAGGATCTTGATCGCAACCGACCGTGACGGCCGGAGTTGGGTGTACAGGAACACATCGGCGAATCCGCCGCCGCCGATCCAATGGTCGGGGGTGAACCCGGGTAGGTCGGGCGGGCTGCTGCGCGGTCCGCTGCTCACGGCCGATCCAGGGGGGGGAGGGAGTAGCGGCACGAGGTGACATCCCCGAAGGCGATGCGGGTGCCCAGTGGGATCGGGTACGGCTCGCCGGGGCGCAACTGGAACATCGCCTGGCCGGGGATCTGCACGAAGGTGTGGTTCATCGATTCCCGGTCCACGACGCGCACTTGCCAGTCGGCGAGCTGGATCTCGGCGTGCACGCGTGACAGCAGCTTGTCGGGGTCGGCCAGCGTGATCGTCCGGGCGGGTTCGTCGCCGATGGACTGATCGGCGCGGGGCCTGCGACCGAGTATGAGCGGTTGGTCGACGGGTTCGACGGTGCCGTCGTCGAAGAGCAGCACGCCGATGATCGGTCGGGCGATGATCGTGATCGAATGGTCGATGATCGGTTCGCCACAGATCCGGCATTGTTCGGCCTGGGCGGGGTTGGGGTGCCCGGCCGGGCAGTGGACCGCTTGCACGGTGGGGCCGTAGGCGGCGGCTTCGGCCGCGGCGCGGGCGGCACGAAACGCGGTGATGCTGACGGTCGCGCTGTCTTCGTCGTCGACCTGTTGGTCGAGGTCGGCGTCGGCGGTGGTCGGCCCGCTGGCCGCGGCCGGA
>JAFDWI010000219.1 GCA_018268545.1 Actinomycetota bacterium | reverse complement strand
CGGTGTGGCGAAGTGCTGTGAAAGGACGCAGGACGAAGGCGCACACACAGTGCGACGAGGACGAGGACGCAGGCAGAACGAGTCCACATCGGCTCTGAGCGGGCATGATTTTGGCGACAGCCTCTAGGAGTTCGGTTCCCGCTTCACTCGGGTCGACACGTCGGCCGGCACGGAGACCGCGACCGAGTTCGGGACCGCTCCTGCGACAACCGGCGCCGCGCCGAACTCGTCGGTCGCCGGAAGCCAGACCACGAACGTGGAGCCGCCGCGGTCGGACTCGAGCACCCGCACGACACCACGATGCCCTTCGACGATCTGACGAGCGATGGTGAGCCCGAGACCACTCCGGCCCTCGGCACGGGCACGCTCGGGTGAACCCCGCCAGAATCGCTGGAACACCTGATCACGCTGGTCGGGTGGGATGCCAGGCCCGGCATCGTCGACGGCGAACCACACCCAGTCACCGGAACGCCCCGCCCCGACCACGACATCGGTGCCGGTCGGCGCGAGTCGGATCGCGTTCGCCAGGAGGTTGCCGAGCACCTGACGGAGTGCGACCGCATCACCGAGCACCCACAGCTTCGAATCCATCGGCTCGTCCACGACGCGCAGGTCCCGCTCCTCGGCCGACGCACGGAACTCGGTCACGGTGGCAGGAACCAACGCCGACACATCCACGGGCGCGTGATCGTGGACCGGGGCACCACGATCGGCGTACGCGAGCAGATCGTCCACGAGTCGCGAGATCCGACTCGTGGAACGCTGGACCACCTCGACGGTCTCGGTCAGCGAGGCCACGTCGGGATCCGGATCGGACAGCGCCACGTCCACGTTCGCACGGATCGCCGCGAGCGGATTCCGCAGTTCGTGCGAAGCCTCGTGGATGAAACGACGCTGTCCCTCGAATGCCTCGTCGAGTCGGCCCAACATCTCGTCGAAGGTGTCGGCCAGTTCACGTAGCTCGTCGGGCGGCCCGTGCAGCTCGATTCTCCGGGACAGGTCGGTGACCTGGATCTCGCGCGCGACCGCGGTGATCCGGCCGATCGGGGCGAGGACGCGCCCCGCGACGAACCAACCCAGGATGAGGCTGACCACGAACAGCAGCGGAAGGACCGCGAGCGCGATGCCGCGAAAAGTGTCGAGGGCCCGGGCGTTCGTCCACCGTTGCACGGCCCGGGCGGTCGGCACACGCATCGGTGTCGCGGTGTCGACCCCCGTCGGGACGTAGATCACCGCCAGGTCGTCGTCGTTCAGTTGGTGGCTGTCGATCCGCTGTTCGACACCGACGTAGACGCCTGCGACGACGAGTGACGCCAGCCCGAACAGCAACAGCGAATAGACCAGGGTGAGGCGGAAGCGAATCGAACCGAAGAACGAGGCGAGCGATCCGGGGGGTCGCGTCGGCGGAGGTTCCGGCGTCACGTCCCTGTGGAGCGCAGCCGGTAACCGGCACCGACCACGGTTTCGATCAGCTGATCCGACGCCTCGTCGGCGACCGCCTGGTCGAGCTTGCGTCGCAGGGTCCCGATCGTGACGCGCACGGTATTGGTGAACGGATCGGTGTTCTCGTCCCAGACGTGTTCGAGCAGACGCTCCTGGGACATCACCTCGTCGGGATGACTCATGAAGTAGCGCAGCAGAGCGAACTCCTTGGCCGTGAGATCGATCGGATGTCCGTCGCGTGTGGCCACGAAACGTGCCGTGTCCATCACCAGGTCGCCGACCTCGAGCACCGCCCCTTGGCGCGACGCGTCGCGTCGGAGCAACGTCCGGACCCGTGCCTGGAGCTCCTCGAAGGCGAACGGCTTTGCCAGATAGTCGTCCGCGCCCTCGTCCAACCCGGCGACGCGATCGCTCAGCGATCCCCGCGCCGTGAGCATCAGCACCCGCGGGGCCGGTTCGTCGTCGGCGGGTCGGAGCATCGGGTCGGTCCGAAGTCTCCGACACACATCGAGGCCGTCCATGTCCGGCAGGTTGAGGTCGAGGCAGACCAGGTCATAGGTGTTGAGACTCAACCGGTCGATCGCGGCGGCGCCGTCGGAGGCCACATCGACGGCATAGCCGTCACGACGCAGACCTTTCGCCAACGCCTCAGCGAGATCGGTTTCGTCTTCGACGACCAGTAAACGCATGAGCCCCACGATACGTCGCCCGCCCACGGACACGGCCCCATATCCGGAGTTTCACGCGGCCGTGTACCGTTGGGCTCTCCTATGACCAACGACGACAAGAGCCCGGAATCCAGCGACCTCGAACGCGTCCTGTTCGAAGTGAAGAAGTTGATCGTCGGCCAGGATCGGGTGGTCGAACGCCTGCTGGTGGGCCTGCTCGCCCGCGGCCACTGTCTGCTCGAAGGTCTCCCGGGGTTGGCGAAGACCCTCGCGGCCGAGACGTTGGCGACCGTCGTGGGTGGCACGTTCCATCGCATCCAGTTCACGCCCGACCTCCTGCCCGCGGATGTGGTCGGGACGCGGGTGTACCGGGCGTCGACGGAATCGTTCGACGTCGAACT
>JAFDWI010000218.1 GCA_018268545.1 Actinomycetota bacterium | reverse complement strand
GAATCGGATCGTCGCATCTTCGTGCAGTCCGATCCTCCCCAGCGCTTCGACCGCTGCCCGGATGGCGCGTTCGTCGGTCGGTGCCGGTTTGGAGACACGTGCCACGCCACGATCCTCGCGCGCCGCCGGCCCGGTGGATGGCCTGTGACCGGTCACGTCGCAGGCCGCCGGAGGATGGATCCTCAGACCGCCCGGATCGCCGCATCCATCGTGTCGGCGATCACGGCGGTCCGGTCGGGTCCCCACGGCAACGGCATCAGGACGGGGTGGTCGACGCCGGCGTCGACATAGGCTTGGACGCCCGCGGTCACGGTGTCGGCGTCACCCAGGATGTCGATGCCGTCGATCATCGCGTCGGACACCGCGGCGAGTGCCGCCTCTCGATCGCGAGCCGCGTGTGCGGCGCGAACCTCGGCGACAGCGTCGCCGTATCCCGCTCGGGTGAAGTTCGCGGCATAGGAGTCGACGACCGCGTACGAGAACAGGTCCCGTCGAGCCTTGTCGACCGCCTGGTCGCGATCGCACACGCCCGCGTGGACGTACGCATACGTCGTGACGTCGTCGGGGGACCTGCCGGCGCGGGCGATCCCGCGTCGGACCTGTTCGAGGGACCACGGTACGTGCGATGCCGGGAGGTAGTTCAGCAGGACGCCATCTGCGAGCTCACCGGCGACGGCCAGCATCTCGGGCCCGAGGGCACCGAGCACGATCTCGGGCCGACGGTCGCCGAGAGGAACCCCCAGTCGGAATCCGCGCACCTGGTGGAAGTCGCCCGCGAAGTCGACCTTCTCTCCCGACAGACACGAGCCGAGCAGGGTGATGAACTCGCGGACGTGCGCGAGCGGCCGATCGCCGTAGGGCGTGCCGTGCCAGCGTGCGGTGACCGTGGGGGAGGAGATGCCGATGCCGATCATGACGCGACGTTCGGGCTGGAGTGCCTGCAGGGTTGCTGCCGCCATGGCGAGCAGCGGTGGTGTCCGGAGCTGGAGTGCCAGCACGCCGGTGCCGAGGTCGAGTGTCGGTGCGACCTGCCCGATCGCGCCCAGGAGTGAAAATGCCTCGAGTGAGACCGTCTCGGCCGTCCAGAACGACGTGTAGCCGCGCTCGACCGCGCGGTGGGCTGTCCTGGTCGCGGTGTCGGGGCCGAGGGTCATGAGACTCGCTGCGGTGACGCCCATCGTGGTCATCGGACACTCCTTGTGGATCGCGGTGGGGCCGAAGCGTACCGTCCGGTGACGCCGGAGCCGGTCCGAGTGCACCATCCGGAATGTTCTGCCGGGGTATCCAGTTGGATGTCATTGTGGCCGTATACACTGGTAGCTGGACTCCCGAGATGGGAGTCGTCATCCGCTCGACGGATGATGGGCTGGTCGACGAACACAATTCGAGGAGTCGAGATGACCGAAACCATCGCACCCGACGTGTTGACCGAGGCCGTGACGCTGATCGACGAAGGTCTCGCCCATGTGCAACACCGCGAGCTCGTGTCGGCCAACGAGGTCGCAGACCTGCTCCTGGATGTCCGTCTCCTGCTCGCTGCTCCGCCGCTCACCTCCGATGACCTCGCCGAGGCGTCCGCGGTGCCGGCTGCATTGAGCTGAGCCGGTTGGATCGAACCGGCCCGGCCGAGCCGGTCGCGTCGAGCAAACTGTATCGTCGAGCCTTCGTCGTCTCTGACGGTCAACGCTCCAGCAGGGTGTCGAACGCGTCGTCGATGCAGCTTCCGAGCAGGTCCGGCGCCTCGACCGCGGCCGTGTCGACGTGGAGTCCCATGTCGAGCGCTCCGTTGTAGCTGAGCATCGTCAGGTTGAACGCGGTTCCGGCCAAGGGGCCGATCGGGTGGTTCGCTTCGACCCGGGCACCTGCGAGGTAGACGGTGAAGGGCGCACCCCGCACGTTCGACGTCGTGAAGTCGACTGCCGAGACCTGTGACCGGGTCAGCTGGATGAGGAGCGGCGTCGGAAGCAGCCCGGCGATGCCGGCGAGATGCTGCATCATCGACACGCCCGCGCTCGACCGGACCCCGCCGAGATTCCGGTGGATCTCCGCCAGGTTGTCGGTGGTGTCGACCCGGGTCGGAACCAGGACCCGGGCCATCCCGAATGCGTTTCCCCCTGCCGAGCGGTCGCTGCGGGTGTTGACGGGCATCGCCATACGTAGTTGCTCGACGGGTGCACCGGCGAGACGGTGGTAGCTACCTGCGCCGGAGGCGACCGCGGCGACGAAGAGATCGTTCACGGTCACGCCGAGGCGGCGCGCGGTCTCACGGATCGGCTCGAAGGGTCGCTGCATGAGAAGCAGGGTTCGATCGGTCGACCGAGCGGTCCACAACGGCGATCGACGATGGCCCATCGCGGCGAGTTCCGCGGTGATCGCGCGCGTCGCCTCGATGGTCGCGCGGGCCCCGTCGCGAAGCGATGCCGGGTTCTGCACGACCCGGGTGCCGGCTTCCAGACCGCTTCGAACCGAATCCACGGTGCGCCCCAGTGAGTGGCCGATCGCGTCGCGTGATGCGTGGATCCGAGAGGGCATCGGCTCGGCCCGGGGGATCGAGATCGGGTCGGGTGGGACCGCGTCCCGTTCGATGTCGATGAACTGCTCGGACATCCGCATCATGCCGACTCCGTCGGCGATCGTGTGGTGGAACCGTTGCAACATCACGCCCGGGCCGCCGGCGCCGTCGTCGAGCAGCAGGAACTCCCACAGGGGGTGGTCGGGGTCGTAGCTGCGATGGCAGAACGCCATGGCTGCCGATGCGATCGCGGCCCGGTCGGTGGTCGAGGAGATCGACTCGGCCCGCACGTGTCGTTCGATCGAGAACTCGGGATCGTCGATCCACCGTGGCGGCGCCAACTCGATCGGGTCGGTCAGGATGCGACGCCGCAGTTGGGGGATGAGCGCTGCGGCACGTGCCATGCGATGCCGCAGACGGTCGACGTCGGCTGGTCGATCGAGGAAGGAGATGTTCGCGAAGCCCGATGCGAGCTGCGGGTCGCGCTCGAGGCGCCAGAGCAGCGATTCGAAATCCGACAGGCGATCGGCACTTTGCACGGGGCGGTCGCTCATGGTCGCGAACCTACCGGCCGCGGCGTGCACCACTGCACGTCGATGGCCTCACGCGTCAGTGGTCGAGTGAGGTGTGCTTGAACTCGTTGAGGTTGGGGTCGTCGACGAGCGCCGACAGGACCCGGGTCACCCGGCGGATCGCGAGGTCGCCGTCGCCGTCGGAGCGTTCCAGGAAGCGGACGAAAACGGCGCGCGGGCCGACCATGAACGTCGGCACACCCCAGACGTCGTGGTCCTTCACCTGGGTTTCGTGCTCGTCACGGACGACGGCCAGGGCGGAGCCGTCGTCGACGCCGGGCCAGACATCGGCGGCCGACAGTCCGGCGTCGTTCAGCACGCCGGAGATGTTCGAGCGGTCGAGGTTGAGGCCGCGGTGATGACGGAGACCCAGGAGCCCGCGGTGGACCGTCCGGAACGCTTCGGGAAACCGGTCGCGCACGACGACGGACACTTCGAGGGCTTCGAGGCCGCTGTCGTCTTCCGGGCGATCCCAGATCGGCGATTCACCATCGGTCACGTGCGATTGGCTCAGGCTGTACGGTTCGAATCGGACATCCCAGTCGGCGCCCGCGTCCAGTCCGTCCAGGACCGTGTCGTGGACGATGCCTGTCCAGGGACAGCGATAATCGTAGTTGAGCCGGAATGCGATCATGTCTGCTCAAACACGTGTGATGCGTCAACTATTCCCGTGGCGAACATGCGGATCCGGCCAGAACCGTTGCGCAGCCCGTCCGATCGCGTAGCCGACCGCCGCGCCGGCGACCACATCGGAAGGATGGTGCATCCGGGTGTGGATCCTGCTCGTTGCGACGATCGCCGCGACGGGCCACACGAGGGCGCGTATCGCCGGGTCGCCGTCGGTGAGGATGACCGCCGCGCACGCCGCGCTCGATGCATGGCCGCTCGGGAAGCTCGATGTCAGCGGCTCGCGGAGGCGCTCGGCAACGTCGGGACGTTCGGAGGGGCGTCGCCGCCGGAACAGGCGCTTGACGCCCTGGTTCACGATGAGGGATTCTGCCGCGAAGATCGCGACCAGTCGTGGGACGCGGTCGGGGTCTGCGTCCGAACCGAGCCCGCGCGCCGTCGCGACGATCAGCCAGACGAGACCGAAATCGCCCAGATGCGATGCGACCTCGAAGACACGGTCGGGAACCCGGCGTCCACGGAGGTGGTCGAACCACCCATCCACGAGCGAGTCGAATGCGTCGATCGCACGGCCTGTGGTCACGGCTGAGCGGGCTCGAGGTGCCGTGGTGGGAGTACCTCGCCCCCGAATGCGGGACAGTGCGCCTTGAACGCGCACCAGTCGCAGAGGCGTGACGGTTTGGGACGAAAATCGCCGTGGACGCACGAACGTTCCACCGCATGCCAGATCGCGTCGACCCGTCGGTTCATGCCCGACAGGTCCGAATCGGTCGGCGTGGCCTCGACGATCGTGGTGTCGCGCAGGTACAACAGGCGGACCTTCGCCGGTTTGCGGCCGAGCAGTTCGGTACACATCGCCGCGTACAGCTTCACGCCGTCCATTCGTCGTTGCGTGAACGCCGCGGCCGGGGCGCGGCCGGTCTTGTAATCGGAGACGACGAGTTCGCCGTCGTCGTCGAGTTCGAGGCGATCGATGATCCCCCGGAGCGTGTACCCCGCCCGTGGGACCTCGACCATGAGTTCGATACCGATCGGACGGACCGCCGGAGGATCCTCCATCGTGAAGTAGTTGTCCACCAGCGTTCGGGCGTCGGCGAGGAAGGCTGCTTCGGCTGCTTCGTCGAGGTGGAGATCGATGAACTCGCCTTCGGACCGGATCCGATCGGTCGCTTCGGCGAGACAGTCGACTGCTGCGGCGGGTGTTCGATCGTCCGGTTCGAGGGCGAACAGTCGCTCGAGTGCGCCGTGCACCAACGTGCCCTTGGTTGCCGCCTCCGACGGTGGCTCGGGAAGCTTGTCGATCGCCGAGTAGCGGAACTTGAGTGCACACTGGGTGAACGTCGCGACCTTCGACGGCGACAGGGTGCGAGGAGGCGTCAGCGACACGGATCCCCAGCGTAGTGGGGCACCCCGCATCCCGAACGCAGGCGTCAACCCGACAACGAGGCGATGAACCGGTCGATCTCGCGGGCGAGGCCGATCGGATTCTCCATCGGTCCGAAGTGCGACAGTTCGTCGTGTGCGACCAGATGGCCGTTGCCGAGCGCGTCAGCGACGAGGGGGGCGATCGCAGCGGGAGAGAGCGGGTCTG
>JAFDWI010000217.1 GCA_018268545.1 Actinomycetota bacterium | reverse complement strand
GTGGCCAGCGTCGCCTCGATCTCGTCGCGACGGACCGCACGGCTCGCCTCGGCCTCGATCGCGTCGGTCACCGCATCGGCCACCGACGGATCCCAGGTCACACACCACGCCAGGCCGAGCGGGCCGTGTTCGGCCTGGACGAGCACGTCGATCGCGACCATCTCGACCGGGGCCGACGCGTCGGCGACGACCACGACCTCGGACGGACCGGCGAACGCGCTCGGCACGCCCACCCGATCGGCGACGGCGCGTTTGGCGAGCGCCACGTAGATGTTGCCCGGGCCGACGATCACGTCGACCGGGGCGATCGTGTCGGTCCCGTATGCCACCGCCGCGATCGCCTGAGCGCCGCCGACTGAGACGACCTCGTCCACCCCCGCGATCGCACACGCCGCCAGTGTCACGTCCGGTACGGTGCCGTCGGGCCCGGGTGGGACGCACACGACGACACGGTCGACCCCCGCAACCCGGGCCGGGATCGCGGTGTGCAGCACCGTGCTCGGGTAGACCGCACGCCCTCCCGGGACGTAACACGCCGCCGCGCGCACCGGACGGAACACCGTGTCGACCTCGAGGCCCACCGCGTCGCGGTAGGTCGCAGGGTGTGCCGTCTCGGCCAGCTGATGCTCATGGAACGCCCGCACCCGTGCCGCGGCGATCTCCAAGGCCGCGCGAAGCGCCGGATCGATGCGGTCGAGGGCCGCATCCACCTCGTCGGGGCCGACGATCAGGCGGTCGAGCTGGACACCGTCGAACCGTTCCGTGAACCGCCGGACCGCCACGTCCCCCTCGAGCGCGACCGCCGCGACGATCTCGGCGACCGTGTCGACCGGCTCGTTGCCACCGGCGTTCGGCGCGGGAAGATGACCGGTCGGGTCGCCGACGACAGCACGCAGATCCAGTCGTTGCAGCACGACATCCGAATCTAGTGCCGTGTCAGGGAATCTCGAGAAGCGCGGGCTGCCGCGAATCCACGTACCATCCCGGGGCGATGACAACCCATGACCACGACCGTTCCGGAGTGATCGCCCCCGCGTACACCGGCCGACTGTCGACCGATCCGATCCCCCGGCTGCGCCTCCCCGAAGCCGAGATGGATCCGGAAGCCGCCTACCGGTTCATCCACGACGAGCTGATGCTCGACGGCAACTCGCGGCTGAACCTCGCCACGTTCGTGACGACCTGGATGGACCCCGAAGCCGACCGGCTGATGGCCGAGGCGTTCGACAAGAACATGATCGACAAGGACGAGTACCCCTCGACCGCGGCGATCGAGGCCCGCACGGTCGCGATGGTCGCCGATCTCTTCCATGCGCCCGGTTTGTCCGAGACCGATGCGGCATCGGCGACCGGGGTGTCGACGATCGGCTCGTCCGAAGCGGTGATGCTCGCCGGGCTCGCGATGAAGTGGCGGTGGCGTCAGGCCCGTGAAGCATCCGGCGCTGACGCGACCCGACCGAATCTGATCCTGGGCTCGAACGTGCAGGTCGTGTGGGAGAAGTTCTGCCGCTACTTCGATGTCGAACCCCGCTACCTGCCGATGGAACCGGGCCGGTACGTGGTCACCCCCGACCAGGTGGTCGGTGCTGTCGATGCCGACACGATCGGCGTCGTCGCGATCCTCGGGACCACCTACACCGGCGAGTTCGAACCGATCGGCGAAATCGCCGCCGCGCTCGACAAGGTCGCGTCGGAAGGTGGCCCGGACGTTCCCATCCACGTCGACGGCGCCTCGGGTGGGTTCGTGGCGCCGTTCCTGCACCCGGACCTCGAATGGGACTTCCGGAATCCCCGAGTCGTGTCGATCAATGCGTCCGGGCACAAGTACGGGCTCACGTACCCGGGAATCGGCTACGTCATCTGGCGGAGCGCCGAGTTCCTCCCCGACGACCTCGTGTTCCACGTCAACTATCTGGGCGGTGACATGCCGACGTTCACGTTGAACTTCTCGCGCCCCGGAAACCAGGTCGTCGGTCAGTACTACAACTTCATCCGGCTCGGCCGAGCGGGCTACACGACGATCATGGAGACCCTGCGCGACACCGCTGTCTGGATCGCCGACGAGGTCGCCGAGATCCCGGGGATGCGGGTGATCAGCGACGGGTCGGCGATCCCGGTGATCGCGTTCGAACGCAACGACGACGACGGCTACACCGTGTTCGACGTGTCCCACGAGCTCCGCGCGACGGGCTGGCAGGTGCCCGCCTACACGATGCCCGCCGACGCCGAGAACGTCGCGGTGCTCCGGGTGGTGGTGCGCGAAGGGTTCAGCCGCACCCTCGCCGCAGCGTTCGTGAAGGACCTGAAAGAGGTGTGCGCGCGTCTCGCAACGGGTGCCGATCTCCACGCCGCCAAGCAGCATTTCGCACACTGACCCGAGGATCGACATGGACGCCGAACTTTCCGCGCTCGCCACGAGCCTCGAGGAGATGGCCCGACGGCTCGACACGCTCGCGCACGAGCTCGACCACGAACCGACCGATCGGGCTGCCGCCGAGTTGTACGAGACCG
>JAFDWI010000216.1 GCA_018268545.1 Actinomycetota bacterium | reverse complement strand
TGTCGGGGACCATCCAGAACGACATCCTCAAGGAATTCATGGTCCGGAACACCTACATCTACCCACCCGAACCCTCGATGCGGATCGTGGCCGACATCATCGGCTACACGGCGACGAACATGCCGAGGTTCAACTCGATCTCGATCTCCGGTTACCACATGCAGGAAGCGGGAGCGACCGCCGACCTGGAGCTCGCGTTCACGATCGCTGACGGGCTCGAGTACGTTCGGGCCGCGCTCGCCCAGGGGCTCGATGTCGACGCGTTCGCACCGCGCCTCAGCTTCTTCTTCGCGATCGGCATGAACTTCTTCACCGAGGTCGCGAAGTTGCGAGCGGCGCGCACGCTGTGGTCGAACCTCATGGCACAGTTCGAACCCGTCGACCCCAGGTCGTCGATGCTCCGCACGCACTGCCAGACCTCGGGGGTCTCGCTCACCGAACAGGACGTCCACAACAACGTCATCCGGACCACGATCGAGGCGATGGCCGCGGTGTTCGGAGGTACACAGAGCCTGCACACCAACTCCTTCGACGAAGCGCTCGGACTGCCGACCGATCACTCGGCACGCATCGCCCGGAACACCCAACTGATCCTCGCCGAGGAAACCGGGATCCCCCACGTGATCGATCCGTTGGGTGGCAGCTACTACGTCGAATCGCTGACCAAAGCCCTCGAGGATCGGGCGATGGCGATCATCGAAGAGGTCGAGGCCCTCGGCGGGATGACCAAGGCGGTCGCGTCGGGAATGCCGAAGTTGCGGATCGAAGAGGCCGCCGCTCGGCGCCAGGCGCGGGTCGACCGCGGCGACGACGTGGTCGTCGGGGTGAACAAGTACCGACCGACCGAAGCCGAGTCGGTCGACGTGCTCGACATCGACAACGCGAAGGTGCGCGACGCGCAGATCGCACGGCTCCAGGCGGTCCGGGCCGGGCGCGACGACGAGGCATGCAAGGCAGCGCTCGACGCCCTGACCGAAGGGGCGCGCGGCGACGCGAACCTGCTGGCACTCTGTGTCGATGCGGCCCGGGCCCGAGCAACCGTCGGAGAGATCTCCGACGCGATGGAGGCGGTGTTCGGACGCCACCGGGCCGAAGTCCGTAGCATCTCGGGTGTGTACGGGTCCGCGTACGAAGGCGACGAGCACTATGACCGGATCCAGCGCCGCGTCACGGCGTTCGCCGAAGCCGAGGGCCGTCGCCCGCGCATGTTGGTGGCCAAGATGGGCCAAGACGGCCACGACCGGGGGGCGAAGGTCATCGCCACCGCGTTCGCCGATCTCGGGTTCGACGTCGACGTCGGCACGTTGTTCCAGACGCCGGCGGAAGTCGCGCGCGACGCCGTCGACAACGACGTCCACGTCGTCGGGGTCTCGTCTCAGGCGGCAGGTCACTCCACGCTCGTCCCCCAGTTGATCAACGAGTTGCGCAAGCTCGACGCACCGAACATCCTCGTCGTTTGCGGCGGCGTGATCCCACCGAAGGACTACGCGGCGCTCACCGACGCCGGGGTCGCGGCCACCTTCGGTCCCGGAACGAACGTCCTGGACGCCGCCGAGACGGTGCTCGACCTGTTGGGCGAAACCGAAGGCGACGCGGCCTGAGCGGCTCCGACCCCACGCTCGGTTCCCCTGACGTCGCGGAGCTGGCGGACCGGGTCACGAGCGGGGACCGTCGCGCCCTCGCGAAAGCCATCACCCTCGTCGAGTCGGCCCGCGTCGATCATCGCGAGATCGCCGAAGCGTTGATCGACACGATCCTTCCCGCAACGGGCGACGCCGTGCGGATCGGGATCAGCGGCGCACCGGGGGCCGGAAAGTCGACGTTCATCGAGGCATTCGGGATGCTCGAGGTGGAACGGGGTCGGCGGGTGGCCGTGCTCGCGGTCGATCCGAGTTCGCGCGTGTCCGGCGGCTCGATCCTGGGTGACAAGACCCGGATGGATCGTCTCGCCCGCGAACCGGATGCGTTCATCCGACCCTCCCCGGCGGGAACGACACTCGGCGGCATCGCACGCCGCTCACGTGAGGTGCTGTTGTTGTGTGAGGCAGCCGGGTTCGACCTCGTGCTCGTCGAGACCGTGGGCGTCGGCCAATCCGAACTGGCGGTCGCGGACATGACCGACCTCTTCGTGCTGCTCGTGTCACCGGGCACCGGCGACGAGCTGCAGGGGATCAAACGAGGGATCATGGAACTCGCCGACCTCGTGGTCGTCACCAAGGCCGACGGCGATCTCGCAGATGCCGCCAACCGCTCCGTCGCCGATCACCGCCGCGCCCTGAGGTTGCTCCGGTCCCCACGCGACGGGCTCGAGCCGACCGCGCTCGCGGTGTCCTCGACGACCGGCGACGGGATCGTGGACGTTGCCGACCGGATCGATCACGACCACGACGTCCTCGCCCGATCGGGCGCGCTGCTCGCGAACCGCGCCGAGCAGCATCGATCATGGTTCTGGACCGAGATCACCGCCGGCGTGACGACGATGTTGCACACGGACCCAGTGCTCGCCGCACGGCTGTCCGACGCCGAGGCAGCGGTCGTGGATCACCGCCGCTCACCGGCGAGCGCAGCCCGGGAACTTCTCGCCGACCTGTTCGCGTCGCCGCCGACGAGCTGATCAGCGCATCCCGCAACTCGCCCGGACCGGTGCGCCGGGCTTGATCGGTGCGACCACGATCGAACCCCCGAGAGGTGGGCCGACGGGCACCACACGGACCGCGTCCGATGGCGGCCGGGTTCCGTTCGCAACCGCGACGAGCCGTGCCGATTCGGTGCCGGTCGCCGAGTGCCCCGGCCCGAAGAACAACTCGTCGCCGACGGCGACATGGACATGGACACCGCGGCGTTGCAGGACCAGCGCGGCGCCGATCCCGTAGACCCAGTACCCGTCGGGAACGAACTGCAGGAACACCGACCGCGCCCCGCATGGTGCTGCGGCCTGGATCGCGTCTGCGAGCCCGACGACCGCACCGCTGCCGACTTCGTCGCCGTAGCCGCGCGTCGAGGTTGCCGAAGCCGTCGACACCACGGTGAGTGCAGCGATGACGGCGATCGCCGCGACGGCTGCCGACCGGAGCACGAGCGGTCCGATGGTGTGCCGCCGACGTGCGAGCAGCACCGCGAGGTCGACGACGGAGAACGCGACGCCCATGAGTGCCACGAGTCCGACGGCAACCGCGGGTGTGTAGAGATAGCCGTACAACGGCGGGATGGCCCGCATCGACGACTCGTACACACCGACGACGCCGATGACCGCAACCAGGCACATCGCGCGACGCCACCGACCCCCGGCGAGACCGGCCGTCGGGAGCGCCACGCCGACGAGCAGCAGGATCCCGTAGGACTGCGACAGACGGACCTGCCACGGCGCCGGCACAGGCAGAGGTTTGATCGAATAGCCGACCGCATCGCCGAGGGGGCGATGGGTCAGGGTGAGTGGCACGACGAGGTTGTCTCGTGTCTCGGGCGCCTTCGGCTTCTCGTGATCCTGCTGGGAGAAATGGATGATCTCGTGGAGATTGCCCGGTGGATACCGGACCTGCTGGTACAGCGGCGGGATCCAGAGGACCACGATGACACCGAGCGCGACTCCGACCGGGATGGCCACTTCGCGCAATCGCCTGCGGCAGACGACGCCCGCGCCGACCAGGGCAACCAGCGTCCACAGTGCCGCCAACGGGACCGCCCCGAGATGATCCTGCGCGGCGATCGACGCCGCTGCCGCCACGACCGGAAGCCACCGGATGCGGCCCGTCAGCACGAGCGCGCAGGCGAACGCTGCGACCGCGAGCGGCACGATGATCGTGAACGGATTCCACGGGTCCACCAGCCGATCCATCCCGAACTGGAAGACGAAGAACGTCAACGCCGCCGAACCGATGATGCGTTGGGAGCGCGTCCCGAACCGGGCGATGCCGAAGGAGATGACCGCGATGCCGATCAGGTTGAGCGTCACCGTCCCCAACACCGTCGCTCCGGCTCCGAGCCCGAACACCCGGGCGAACAACGAATACCAGTAGCTCATGAACGGTCCGGGGTGATGCCACCCGTATCGCGAGTACGAGCCCACCAGCAGTTGGAACGATTCCGCCGAGCCGGTGTTGAACACCTGGGCCGCCTGGTCGCCCACGACGGGGATCGGGTGGGACGCGACGACGAGCTTGCGGACGAACGCGACGAGCAAGGGCACGAGCGGCGCGGCGAACAGCGCGCTTCGAGCCGCGCGGGAATCGAGGAGCCGCTCGACCGAGAATGACGGCTCCGCCTGCACCGGGTCGGTCGTCAGACCCGGGCCTCGGCGATCAACCACGGAAACGCCTCGACGACCCGTACCGAAGCGAAGGACGTCGCCAGCAGGCTCCGAAGACGGGCCGGGGTGAAGAACTGCACGTGTTCGGGATCGTTCCCGAGACGAGCGATGTTCTTGCCGCGACCGAGATTCCCGAGTCGGAACCACGGCTCCCACGGCACCGAGACGATGCATCGGCCTCGGCAGATGCGCGCCAACTCGGCGACGGCCGGTTCGTCGACGACGAGATGCTCCAGCACCTCGATGCACGTCACGATGTCGGCCGAGGCGGTGGCGATCGGCAACATCCCCGCATCGGCGACAACCGGCGACAACCCGTCCAGTCGATCCACGGCCAGTACCGCCTTGTCGTGGCGATACTCCACACCGATCGCGGAGTGGCCGAGCGGAAGAAATCTCTCCAGGCACAGCCCTTCCCCGACCCCGACATCGACGATCACGTCGGTCTCGGCGATCGGCCCGATCACCGTGCGCAGCCGGCGGGTCCACGCATCGAGCAGTCGCCGCACGACCGGATTCGTCGACGCGTATTTTTTCGCGTCCTGGCCCGCAGCGAGTTCCGGCGCTCCCGGAGCGAGACCGATCGGAGTGGTCACGGGTCGTCCGAGGCGATCGACGCGTCGAGGTTCCGACGGCGCCGCAGGTTGACGATCAGCTCCGCGATCAACCCCATGGAGACCATCTGGACGGCGACGACAACGAGGAACACGCCGATCAACAGTGCGGGTCG
>JAFDWI010000215.1 GCA_018268545.1 Actinomycetota bacterium | reverse complement strand
GAGCGCGAGGCCCGCGTGGACCGTGAACTGCTCGAGGCGGGCATCCTGCCCGGCGACCCGAGCCTCTACCCCGGTCAGGAGCCCGTACGATGACCAACACCTTCGACGGTTTCGGAATCATGAACAAGGTGTTCCGGCCCGATCCGACCCTCGATGTCGGCCCGACGACGACCACGCTCGACGGTTTCGGGATCTCGATCGCCCTCCCCAACTCCTGGGACGGGCGGATCATGAACCGTGGAACACTCCAGCGGGGCACCGAGAAGTCCGCGTCGGGCCCGATCTACCGGGATGCCGCCGGAGGACGGACGAGCCCGGTCGTGCACATCGGCAACTTCGCGCTTCCCCCGAACCGTGGCGACTTCGGGTCCGGCGCCGCGGACATCATGGGCCCCGGTCACCTCCTGATCGTGCTCAACGAATTCGGACCCGAATCGGTCGGCACCGCCTTGTTCGCGCCGACCGCACTGCCCACGAGGCTCGACCCGACGAAGTTCTCGCCGAACGCGCTGCAACATCGCCTACCCGGGCAACTGGGATGGCAACATTTCTTCACCGATGGGGGGCGGGCCTTCTGCCTGTTCGTCATCCTCGGCAGCGAACGCCATGCACGCAAACTGTGCGATGCAGGATCGACCGTGCTCTCCCGAACGAGAATCCGACCCCGATGACCGATCTCGAACCGTCCCTCCCCGAACGCATGGTCAACAAGCTGGCCGCGACCCTCGACCGATCGCGGCCCAGGCGTCGCAGCTTTCTCGCCGGTGTCGCCGTGGCCGGCTCGGCGCTCGCCCTCAAGCCGTGGGGGTTCCTCGTCGAGGACGCCGCCGCGTACGACGTGGTCTGTGGCGACGGCAACCTGTGCGCCGATGGCTGGTCGGCGTTCTGCTGCACGGTCGGCGGGACGAACTCGTGTCCGCCCGGCTCCTTCACGGGAGGTTGGTGGAAGGCCGACAACTCCGGGTTCTGCTGTGGTAGCGCCCGCTACTACATCGACTGCAACGCCGCCTGTGGCAGCGGATGGCAGTGCCACTGCGCGTCGGGAACGTGCGACCAACGGCGCGTCGCTTGCAATCAGTTCCGTTACGGCCAGTGCAACCAGGAGATCTCGTGCTACGGCCCGGTCGTGTGCCGCGTCGTGACGTGTCAACCTCCATGGCAGTGGGACGGTTCGTGCACCACGTCGAGTGCGACCGACAACAACACCGCGAGCCACAACGCGCCGTGCCAGATCAACGACTGCAACACCCCGATCGACGCGCTGTGGAACGCGATGGGCGGCGCCGGTGGTGTCCTCGGTGGCCCACTCACCGGGCAGCAGTCCGCGGCACCCTGTGGCGTGCAGGTGCTCTACGCGAACGGCGCGATCTTCCAGAACGGGTCCGCGGTCAACGAGATCCACGGCCGCAACTGGTCGATCTACACCTTGATGGGCGCCCAGACCGGGCCACTCGGTTGCCCGATCTCGAGCACGCTGACCGGAGCCGACGGGGTCACGACGTACAACCTGTTCGCGTCCGGCATCATCATCGCCCCGAGGAACAACGGTCCGTACGAACTCAACGGGTCCATCTTCGCCAAGTGGCAGGCACTCAACAGCGAAAGCGGACCGCTCGGCTATCCGGCGAGCAGTATCCAGACCGCGCCCGACGGCTACACGCCCTACGCCCTGTTCGACACCGGAATCGTGTTCGCCCGGATCGGCAAGGGCACCTTCGAGGTCCACGGCGCGATCCTCACCAAGTGGAACGCACTGGGTGGCGTTGCAGGGTTCGGTATGCCGACCACCGACACCACCACCGGCATCGACGGTACGACCCGCTACAGCATGTTCGACTGGGGCGGTATCTTCTACCGGCCCAATCTGGGAACCTTCGAGATCCACGGCGACATCCGGAACAAATGGGTCGCGATCGGCGGCGCCTCGGTACTCGGCTACCCGATCGGCGACACAGCCACCGACGATTCGGGCATGCGGTACTCGTCGTTCGACCGGGGCCGGATCGTCTACGACCCGACGACCCAGGCGACCAACGTGATCATGCGAGCATTCAAGTGAACCCGTATCTGGCGCCGGGCTTGATCATCGCCGCGGTCGCGGCGGTACGTGGAATGTGGTCACCGTGCGGATTGTCGATGATCTCGTCGATCACACCGATGTCCGAACGAGCGAAAGGACACCGATTCGGTGTCACCGCATCGTGGTTCACCCTCGGTGCCGTCGTTGGCGGAGCGACGACGGGAGCCGCGATGGCCGCCGGTGCGTGGCTCGTCGCCTCGACCGGTGCGTCGGCGACCGTCACCGTTTGGCTGTTCGGCGCGGCCACGCTGGTGACGATCGCGTCGGATCTGCACCTGTTCGGCTTCGCACTTCCGACGCATCCACGCCAGGTGAACGAAACCTGGCTGAAGCGCTTCCGCGCCTGGGCCTATGCGAGCGGGTTCGGCTGGCAGATCGGAACGGGGTTTGCCACCTACATCATGACCGGCGGCGTGTATCTGCTCGTGGCAGCCGGGGTGTGTTCGGGTGATCCGATCATGGCGTTCGGCCTCGGGATCGCATTCGGCCTGATCCGTGGGCTGTGCGTGTTCGTCGCCTCCGGAGCGGACGAACCGGCGAAGCTCCAACGTCTCCACGGTTGGATCGAGCGGCACGCCGAAGCGTCGCTCGACGCGGCGATCGGCGCTCAGATCCTGGGGGTCGGAGTGCTGGCGGTGACCGGCGACGCGCTGTGGTTGTCCGGCGTCACCGCGGTGGGGCTCGTGGCCACAGTCGTGGTTCGGGTCCGTCGTTCGAACACGATCGTCGACTCCGTCGGCGAGCATCCCCGCCGGGTGGTGTCACGCGCTTGAGCAGGTCAGGCCGGTTGCAGCGCCAACAGGTCGCGGTAGTTCGAACGCACGATCCGCGCGGGTTCGGTCGTGGCCAGGAAATCTTCGAGCAGCCCGATGACCCGATCCGGGGCTTCGACCTGCGGGAAGTGTCCGATCCCTTCGAGGATCTCGACACGAGCGTGGGGCATCGCGTCGCGAGCGTGGTCGGCGTGGGCGACCGGGATGATGTGGTCGGCGTCGCCCCAGATGACCATCGTGGGGATCGCCTCGGTCAGATACAGCCGGTCCGACGCATCGACGGCCTGGCCGCCCACGTCGATCACCGATCGGAGCGTCCGCAGGAACGCGGCGCGGGTGTCGGCATCGCCGAGTGAATCGTAGGCCCGCCACATTTCGTCGATCCGCTCGGCTCGGATGCCGCGCGCACCCAGCCATCGGCGGACCGAGTTCCCCGCATCACGCACGAACCAGGGTGCAGCCACCCGCAACACGACCTCGGACCCTGGCGCCGAGAGGAAGCGCAGGACGGGGTTGACCTCACGGCCCAGGCCTCCGGCCGACACCAACACGAGCCGTTCGCACAACTCCGGGTGTTGATACGCGAACTGCATCGCGACGCCACCGCCGAGCGACTGGCCGACGACGGTCACCGGGCCGAGGTCGAGGGCGACCAGCAGATCTCGGAGCACGTTCGCCGAGGCACCGAGCGAATAGTCACCGCGGCCTTTCGCCGACCGGCCGTGACCGGGAAGGTCGGGGGCGACCACGGTGTGACGGTCCGCCAGGCGCGGCATGACCGAGCGCCACGTGTCGGAGCTCCCCGCCATCCCGTGGATGAACAGGATGGTCTCGTCGCCGTCGCCGTCGATCCGGTAGGCGACGTCGTGGTGATGGAG
>JAFDWI010000214.1 GCA_018268545.1 Actinomycetota bacterium | reverse complement strand
GGCGACGCCCCCCAGGAACCCACGTCGGTCGATCGGTTGATCCATTCGGGCTGATGGTATCGGCCCGGCGACTTCCCTCAGGCGGCGCTGACCGGCATCCAGGACGGGCGGTGCGACTCGTAGTCGTCGATCTGATCGGCGAGTCCCATCGTGATCCCGATGTCGTCGAGGCCTTCGAGGAATCGGTGGCGGACCGAGTCGTCGAGCGGGAATTCGACCGACAGTCCGATCGCGGGAGCTTCCAGGGTCGAACGTTCGACATCGATCGTGAGCTCGATCGACGGATCGGCCTGGATCGCCGCGATCAGTTCGGCCTCGATGCCTTCTTCGACGATGACCGGCACGAGGCCGTTCTTGGTGCAGTTGTTGCGGAAGATGTCGCTGAAGCGAGGGGCGACGACCGCCCGGAATCCGTAGTCCATCAGCGCCCACACCGCATGCTCACGGGAGGAACCGGTTCCGAAGTTCGTGCCGGCCACGAGGATCGTGGCGTGCGCGAACCGCTCGTCGTTCAACACGAAGTCGCGGTCGTCGCGCCACGTCGAGAACAGACCTTTGCCGAACCCGGTCCGCTCGACCCGTTTGAGCCATTCGGCCGGGATGATCTGGTCGGTGTCGACGTCGGATCGGTCGAGGGGGACGGCGGTTCCGGTGACGATGTGCACGGCTTCCATGAGGTGCTCCTTGGCGGCGGATCAGGCGAGGTCGGAGGGGGCGGCGAAACGGCCGGCGACGGCGGTGGCAGCCGCGACGGCGGGGGAGACGAGGTGGGTGCGGCCACCGCGGCCCTGGCGGCCTTCGAAGTTGCGGTTCGACGTCGACGCGGCGCGCTCACCGGGGGCGAGCTTGTCGGGGTTCATCGCCAGGCACATCGAGCAACCGGGCTCGCGCCATTCGAATCCGGCACCGGTGAAGATCCGGTCGAGTCCTTCGGATTCGGCCTGTGCCTTCACGGCGAACGAGCCGGGAACGACCATTGCGCGCTTGCCGGCTGCGACGTGGCGTCCCTGGAGCACGTTGGCGGCGGCACGGAGATCCTCGATGCGGCCGTTCGTGCACGACCCGATGAACACGGTGTCGATCTCGACGTCGCGCATCGGGGTGCCCGGCGCCAGGTCCATGTAGGCGAGGGCCCGATGCGCGGCGTCGCGCAGTGCGGGGGCATCGAAGGAGTCGGGGTCCGGCACGGTTCCGGTCAAGGGAACGACCTGCGCGGGGTTGGTTCCCCACGACACGTGCGGTGCGATCTCGCTGCCTTCGAGGACCACTTCTCTGTCGAAGGTGGCTCCCTCGTCGGTCGGCAGTGCCTGCCATGCGTCGAGCGCGCGTTCCCATTCCGGACCCGTTGGTGCGTGCGACCGACCTTCGATGTAGGCGTACGTCGTCGCATCCGGTGCGATCATCCCGGCCTTGGCGCCCGCTTCGATCGACATGTTGCAGACCGTCATGCGGGCTTCCATCGACAAGGCGCGCACTGCTTCGCCGCGGTATTCGATGATCGACCCGATGCCACCCCCGGTTCCGATCCGGCCGATGATCGCCAGGATCAGATCCTTCGCGGTCGATCCTTCGGGGAGCACGCCGTCCACGGTCACGGCCATGGTGCCCGGGCGGACCTGGGGAAGGGTCTGGGTTGCGAGGACGTGTTCGACCTCGGAGGTTCCGATGCCGAACGCCAGAGCGCCGAACGCGCCGTGCGTCGCGGTGTGCGAGTCACCGCACACGACGGTCATCCCGGGTTGGGTGAGGCCCTGCTCCGGACCGATGATGTGCACGATTCCCTGACCCGGGTCGCCCATCGGGTACAGGGTGATGCCGAACTCCTCGCAGTTGCGCGCCAGGACATCCATCTGCTTGGCCGAGATCGGGTCGGCGACCGGAACCGACAGGTCGGTCGTCGGGACGTTGTGGTCCATGGTCGCGACGGTGAGGTCCGGTCGACGCACGCCACGACCGGCCATGCGCAGGCCGTCGAACGCCTGGGGACTGGTGACCTCGTGGATCAGGTGGAGATCGACGTACAGCAGGTCGGCACCGTCGGTTCGGCCGACGACGTGGCCGTCCCACACCTTTTCGCTCAGCGTCCGGGGCTCGGTCATCGAGAAGCCTCCAATTCGGTCCAGTATCTCGAATAATGAGATGCTAATCTCATGTCGTGGATTCCATCGTAAGTGGTGTCGGGGTCGTCGACAAGTCAGCGGCGATCCTGGAAGCCGTCCATGCCGGGGCCGAGTCACTGTCGGACCTGGTTGCCGCGACCGGGATGTCCCGGGCGACCACACACCGCATCGCCGGAGCGCTCGCGTCGCACGGCCTGCTGCGGCGAACCGACCGCGGCGGCTTCGCGCTCGGCTGGCGCCTGGTCGTGCTGGGCCGCGCGGCGGAGTCGGCCCACGGACTCGTCGAGGTCGCGGCCGGGGTTCTCGCCGCGCTCCGCGACGAGACGGGGGAGTCGACGCAGCTGTACGTGCGAGACGGCGACCGGAGGGTCTGTGTCGCGGCCTGTGAATCGTCACACGGGCTCCGGACGATCGTCGGCGTCGGGGCCGTGTTGCCGATCGACAAGGGATCGGCGGGCCACGTCCTGGCCGGCCGGATCCCGCGGGACGGCTGGGTGGCGAGCGTCGGTGAACGCGAGGTCGGCGTCGCCTCGGTGAGCGCGCCGGTCCGTGATGCCACCGGTGCGATCGTGGCGGCGGTCAGCATCTCCGGGCCGGTCGACCGGGTCGGTCGCGAGCCCGGACGCCGTTACGGCAATGCGGTCCTCGCCTCGGCCGATCGACTCGGTGCTGCGCTCGCCGGTGGCGGTCGCGGCGCACCGCAACCCGGTTGAGTGGTCAGCTCACCGCGACGAGTTCGACCTGCAAGGTGGCCCCGGAGGGCGTCTCATAGGAGATCGTGTCACCCGCGACGTGACCGCGGAGCGCCGCACCCAGCGGCGACGACGTCGACATGACCTCGTAGTCGTCGTTGCGTTCCTCGATGGAGCCGACCAGGTACGTCTCGGTTTCGTCCGGGCCGTCGCCTTCGTAGCGGATCGTCACGATCGATCCGGGCACCACGTGGCCGCTGGTGTCCGCCTCGACGATCCGGGCGTTCTCGATCATCTGGGCGAGGTGCGCGATGCGACCCTCCATCTTCCCCTGCTCTTCCTTGGCGGCGTGGTAGTCGCCGTTCTCGGAGAGGTCGCCGAGCTCGCGTGCGGTTTCGATCTTCCGTGCGATGTCGATCCGGCCACGGGTCGTCAGATCGTCGTGCTCGGCCTTGAGGCGATCGAAGGCGCGTTGGGAGAGGTCCACGGTGTCAGCCATAAGGATTCGATCGTACCGGTGCGCCCCTTGCAACAGCCAGCGCCACGACGTCCACCCGGAGCCTCCTTCGTCACCGATTGGCGCGGCGCGTAGCGTGGAACGTGGTTCCGGGTTCGCCGGCCCCCGTCATGTCTCCACAACACCCGTGGAGCCGCCCTCGAAGGAGAGTCGCGTGACCCATCGCATCGCCGTCGTCCCCGGCGACGGTATCGGCAGAGAAGTCGTCCCCGCAGCACTCGAGGTCGTCGCTGCCGTGGGTGTCGACCTCGACACGACGACCTTCGACCTCGGCGGTGAGCGTTACCTGCGCGACGGGGTGGTCCTCCCCGACGATGTCCTCGCCGAGCTGGGCACCTTCGACGCGATCCTGCTCGGCGCGGTGGGGACCCCCGACGTGCCCCCCGGTGTCATCGAGCGCGGCCTGCTCCTCAAGATGCGGTTCGTGCTCGACCAGTACATCAACCAGCGGCCCTTCCGGTCACCCGACGGCTCGGTCGATTTCGTGGTGATCCGTGAGAACACCGAGGGAACGTATGCCGGCGAAGGCGGTTTCCTCCGCAAGGACACGCCCGCCGAGATCGCCACGCAAGGTTCGGTCAACACCCGCTACGGCGTCGAACGTTGCATCCGGTATGCATTCGACCTGGCCGCATCCCGTGCCCGCAGGCACCTGACGCTGGTGCACAAGACGAACGTGCTGACGTTCTCGGGCGACCTTTGGCAACGGACCTTCGACGCGGTCGCCACCGAGTACCCGAACGTCGAGACCGCGTACAACCACGTCGACGCCGCGTGCATCCATCTCGTGGCGAACCCGGAGCGCTACGACGTGATCGTCACCGACAACCTGTTCGGCGACATCCTCACCGACCTCGCCGGGGCGGTCACCGGCGGGATCGGTCTTGCCGCGTCGGGGTGCCTGAACCCGGACCGGACGACCGCGTCGATGTTCGAACCGGTCCACGGATCGGCCCCCGACATCGCCGGTCGAGGTGAGGCGAACCCGGTCGCTGCGATCCTGTCGGCCGCGATGATGCTCGAGTTCCTCGGCGAAGTCGACGCGGCGAACCGGATTCGTTCCGCCTGCGCGGCACCCGACGAATTGACCGGATCGACCTCGGCGATCGGCGATGCCGTCGTGGCACGACTCTGATCGGCGCTATTTTCGTTCCTTCGAGCGAACCCGGAATCCAGGAGACGAACCATGCCCATCACGCCGACCCCGAAGATCTGGATGAACGGCTCGCTCATCGACTGGGACGACGCCAAGATCCACGTGCTCACGCACACCTTGCACTACGGCACCGGCGTGTTCTAAGGCATGCGTGCGTACCCGACACCCGAAGGTCCCGCGATC
>JAFDWI010000213.1 GCA_018268545.1 Actinomycetota bacterium | reverse complement strand
TCGAGGGGCCGAATCGGCGAGATCGGCGAGATCGGTGAAATGTCTCCTAGGATCACCCGACATGGCACAACAATCCGAGGCGCCCCTCGTCGCGCTCGAGACGGGGTCCGACGGGGTTGCGGTCGTGACCTTCGCGAACGGCAAGGTCAACGCGTTGTCGACTGCGCTGCTCGCACAGCTGCATGCGGTCGCGACACGCCTGACCGCCGACCCGCCCGGTGCGGTCGTCATCACCGGTGGCCCGAAGATCTTCGCCGCCGGCGCCGACATCACCGAGTTCGCGGGCGCGAAGGAGGCGCGGCGAATCGGCGGTGCATTCCGTGAAGCGCTCGACGCCGTCGCCGCGATCCCGCGGATGGTCATCGCCGCCGTCAACGGCGTCGCGCTGGGCGGCGGCTGCGAACTCGCCCTGGCGTGCGACCTGCGTGTCGCATCGACGAAATCCCGATTCGCTCAGCCCGAGATCCTGCTCGGGATCATCCCCGGAGGAGGTGGCACCCAGCGCCTCGCTCGCCTCGTCGGGCCGTCCAAGGCCAAAGACCTGATCTGTTCGGGGCGCCAGATCCGGGCGACTGCCGCACTCGAGATGGGGCTCGTCGACGAACTCGTCGACCCGGACGAGGACGACATGGATGCCGACGTCGTCCTGGCGCGTGCCCGTGAGCTCGCCACCGAATTCGCGAACGGCGCACGGGTCGCCCAGGCGTTCGCGAAGCAGGCGATCGACGCCGGCCTCGACGGACCGCTCGCCGACGGACTCAGCCTCGAGGGCGACCTGTTCGCCCAGGTGTTCGAAACCGACGACGCACAGATCGGGGTCGCTTCGTTTCTGGAGCACGGCCCCGGGAAGGCGACGTTCACGGGCCGGTGAGACTCGCACTCCCGCCAGGTGGGCCGCGGCGTCCGTTGGACGACGACCCCGAGTGGTACCGCACGGCGGTGTTCTATGAACTGCTGGTCCGCGGGTTCGCCGACCTGAACGGTGACGGGACGGGGGATCTGCCGGGGATCATCGACCGGCTCGACTACCTCGAGTGGCTCGGCATCGACTGCATCTGGCTGTTGCCCTTCTACCAGTCGCCCTTGCGGGACGGCGGCTACGACATCGCCGACTTCTTCACCGTGCTGCCCGAATACGGCACGGTCGACGATGCCGAGGCGGTCGTCTCGGCCTGTCATGCGCGTGGCATCCGGGTCATCGCGGACCTGGTGATCAACCACACCTCCGACCAGCACCCGTGGTTCGTCGAGTCCCGCTCGTCGAAGGTGAACCCGAAGGCCGACTGGTACGTGTGGGGCGATGACGACCAGCGTTGGGCCGACGTCCCCATCGTGTTCCTCGACACCGAGGCGTCGAACTGGACCTGGGACGCGACCCGAGGCCAGTACTACTGGCATCGGTTCTTCCACCACCAGCCGGACCTCAACTACGACAATCCCGAAGTCGCCGAGGCGATGCTCGACGTGGTGCGATTCTGGTTGCGGGTCGGGTTGGACGGCTTCCGCCTCGACGCCGTGCCGTACCTGTTCGAGCGGGACGGGACGCGCTGCGAGAACCTGCCCGAGACGCACGCGTTCCTGAAAACGTTGCGGGCCACGGTCGATGCCGAATTCGGTCCGGGTCGGGTCCTGCTCGCCGAAGCGAACCAGTGGCCGGCCGATGTGGTCGACTACTACGGGGCCGGCGACGAATGCCACATGTGCTTCCACTTTCCGCTCATGCCACGGATGTACCTCGCGGTACGCCGCGCACAACGGTTCCCGATCACCGAGATCCTCGCCGAGACGCCTGCGATTCCCGAGGGATGCCAATGGGGACTGTTCCTGCGGAACCACGACGAGTTGACCCTCGAGATGGTCACCGACGAGGAGCGGGACTACCTGTATTCCGAGTATGCGCGTGATCCGCGCATGAAGCGCAACGTCGGGATCTCCCGTCGGCTGTTCCCACTCCTCGACAACGATCGGCGCGTCGCCGAGCTGTTCCATGCGTTGCTGTTCAGCCTTCCCGGCTCGCCGGTTCTGTATCACGGCGACGAGATCGGGATGGGCGACAACATCTACCTCGGTGACCGTGACGCGGTCCGGACGCCGATGCAATGGTCGCCCGATCGCAACGGCGGGTTCTCGAACGCCGACTTCGCACAGCTGTACCTGCCGCCGCTCATGGATCCCGTCTACGGGTATCAGGCGACCAACGTCGAGTCGAGCCTGCGCGACCCGTCGTCGTTCCTGCACTGGATCCGACGGATGATCGCCATTCGGAGCCAGACGCCGGTGTTCGGTACGGGCACCTTCGAGGTGGTCGGTGTGCAGAACCCTGCGATCCTCGCGTTCCTGCGGCGAGACGAGACGACCGGTGTGGCCGTGCTGTGCGTGAACAACCTGTCCGGGCTGGCCCAGCCGGCGGAACTCACCCTGGGAGCGTTCGCGGGGGCCGTGCCCGTCGAAATGGTCGGTCAGGTCCCCTTCCCGGCGGTGACGACCGACGTGTGGCCCGTGACCCTTCCCCCGTACGGATTCTTCTGGTTCACTGTTGTCGCAGATCCTGCGACACGGCCATGATCGCTCCGACCGATTTCGACCGGTTCCTACCGGACTACCTGGCTCGTCAACCGTGGTTCGCGCACGGTCGGACCCGGGCGGCGATCCGCAGCGGCGTCCCGGTCGACGTCGGAGCGGTGGTCCGAGATCGGGAGGTGTGGCGTGACGGCGACCCGGGTCTGATCTGGGCGATCGTCGATGCCACCCTCGACGGGGTTGTCGTGGGCGCGTACCAGGTGCTCGTCGGCGTGCGGCCGAGCAAGGATCCGCCGGGATTCCTGATCGGTGCGACCTCGCGCGTCTTGGGTACGATCTCGGATGACGACGGCGATTGGCTCGTCTACGACGCGCTCGTCGACCCGGAACTGACCGCGATCGCGCTCGCCGAGATGTTCGAGGATCTCGACGATGTGCGCAGTGTCCGCAAGTTGACGGTCGGCAAGACGTCCACCTCGGTCGTTGCGGACGAACGGTGGCTCTGCAAGGTGTTCCGTCGCGCTCGGCACGGCGTCATCCCGGGCGTGGACATGCCCGCGCAGCTGTGGGCACAGGGGTTCCGTGCGACGCTCGAAACCGTCGAGTCCTGGCATCACGCCGACATGGATCTTGCTCTGCGGCGCCCGTTCCTTCCCGGCGCGGCCAACGGTTTCGACCTTGCCGAGGCGAGCCTTCGTGAGCTGTTCGCGTCCGGGCTCGACCCACAGCTGTCCCCCGGTGACTTCAGTGCCGAGGCCCGACGGATCGGCTCGATGCTGGCCGACATGCACAATGCGTCGGAACGTGCCTACGGCGTCACGGCGATGTCCTCGGATGCGCTGGTCGACGAGATCGCCAGGCAGATCGTCCGGCTCGACATCGATGGACTCGGCTCGGATCTCATCGAGCAGTGGGCGAAACGCCGACGTGACGAGATCGGCCCGCAGTTGTCGACGATCCGGGTGCACGGCAACCTCCATCTCGGTCAACTCCTCCGAAGTGACCTGGGGTGGCTGATCCTCGATTTCGAAGGGGCGCCGCTGCTGCCCGCCGAGGAGCGGCGTCGACCCCTGCCGGGCTGGTTCGATGTCGCGTCGATGCTCCGATCGTTCGACTACGTGGTGGCGATGACCCGGGCAGCTCGGGTCGATTCGGAACTCGACGGCGACACGATCGCCGTCGGGGCGTCCGCATGGATGGAGCGGAACACCGGAGCGTTCCTGGACGGCTACCGGGCCGGACGTCGCCTCGGCGACGAGGCCGGGTCGGTAGCCGCGGTGCAGATCGGCGAGGTCGCGCGAGCCGTGTACGAAGTTGCCTACGAGCGGGCGAACCGGCCCGAGATGGAGGCGATCCCGGTCGCCGCGCTGAAGCGCCTCGTCGGTGGCCCGGTAGACTGACCGGCTCGTGACCGCCCCCGAACAGGCCGTACGGACCTGCTACCGCCATCCCGATGCTCCTGCCGGCGTTTCGTGCCAGCGATGCGGTCGACCGATCTGCCCTCGTTGCATGCACCAGGCATCGGTGGGGTTCCACTGTCCCGAGTGCGTCGCTGCCGAGCACACGCGCACCGTGAACCCGATCCGGGCCGGGTTCGCCAGACCGGTGCTGACGATCGCCCTGATCGTGATCAACGCCGCGGTGTGGGTGGGTGGTCAGGTCGTCTGGCGGTCGAGCGACGCGTTGGACACCTCGGCTGCGGTGATCACCAAGTGGGCGCTCTTCGCGTCGATCCCGACGCAGGTGTCCCAGGTCGGCGGTCGGCCGGTGTACTCGGGTTACCTGGGCGTGGCCGAGGGCCAGTGGTACCGGTTGCTCTCTGCGGGGTTCATCCATGCCGGACTCATCCACATCGCGATGAACATGTGGGTGCTGTATGTCCTCGGGAGGATCATCGAGACGCAACTCGGCCGGTCCCGCATGGGTCTGATCTACTTCGCATCGCTGTTCGCCGGTTCACTCGGTGCGCTCCTCCTTGCACCGAACGTACCGACCGTCGGCGCCTCCGGCGCGATATTCGGTCTCATGGGTGCGATCCTGGCGATCGCGAAGGCGCGTGGCATCGCGCTGCGCAACACCGGCCTCGTCGGGCTGGTGGTCCTGAACCTCGTCATCACCTTCTCGCTCTCGCGTTACATCTCGGTCGGGGCCCATGTCGGTGGACTGATCGGCGGGGCCGTCGCCGGGCTCGTGGTCGTCGATCTTCCCGACCGCATGCGCAACGCGGACCGGCGAACCCGCATGATGGTGAGCTGGGCCGGTGGCATCGGGCTGTGCCTCGTGTTCATCGCGTCAGCCATCGTCGTCGCGAACGCGGCGGGCAACGGTTTCGCCGGCGGCTGAACCCGAGCACCGTCGCTGTTGTCCGTACCGTCGACGGTCCTATCCTGACTCGGGTGCGCGTCAATCTCGATCATGCTGCCACCGCGCCGATGCGGCGCGAGGTGGCCGACGCGATGGCCGAGGCAGCGGCACAGGTGAACGGGAATCCGTCTTCGATCCACCGGTCGGGTCGCCGGGCGAGACGGATCCTCGACGATGCGCGCGACGACGTCGCGGACGTCCTGGGCGTCGACGCGTCGATGGTCGTGTTCACCTCGGGCGGAACCGAGGCCGACGACCTCGCCGTGAACGGCGTCGCATCACGTCGAGCGGGACGGGTGTTGTGCAGTGCGGTGGAACATCACGCGGTCCTCGAGCCGACCCGCCACCTCGGAGGCGAGACGATCGGCGTCGACTCGACCGGCCTGCTGTCGCTCGAAGACACCGAGCGCCGCCTCGCCGAGGCACTCGACGAGGGAATCGCGCTCGTCTCGGTGATGACCGTGAACAACGAGAACGGGGTTCGACAGCCCGTCGAGGATGTCGTGTCGCTCGTCCGTGCGATGTCGCCGGGCACGCCGGTCCACACCGACGCGGTGCAGGCGGCCGGATGGATCGACCTGCGTGGCCTCGCCTCGGTGGTCGACCTGATGACGATCAGCGGTCACAAGCTCGGGGGTCCGGTCGGTGTCGGCGCGTTGGTCGTGCGAGATCGTGGCGTGCTCACGCCGCGGCTCCTCGGTGGCGGTCAGGAGAGCGAGCTTCGCAGTGGGACCCAGAATGTCGTCGGCGCGGTCGGCCTGGCTCGCGCGCTGGTGCTCACCGCAGCCGAACGTGACCTGGTCGCAGCGGAGGTGGCAACCCGCCGTGACCGCTTCGTCCGAGGGGTCACGGCCGGTGTGCCCGACGTGATCGAACCTGCGCGACCCGATCGGGGGTCGGCTGCGCCCGTTGTGGGAGGGATCGCACAGCTGTGTTTCCGCGGTATCGAGTCCGAGGCGATGCTGTTCCTCCTCGATGAAGCCGGCGTCGAGGCCTCCGCGGGTTCGGCATGTGCCGCAGGCGCGTTGGAACCTTCCCATGTGCTCGCCGCGATGGGGGTGCCCGACGAGTTCGCGCGTGGAGCACTGCGAGTCTCGGTCGGACGCGAGACGACGGACGCCGAGGTCGACTTCGCGGTCGGCGTCGTCGTGGATGTGGTCCAGCGGTTGCGTGGAGCGAGAGCGGCATGACCGGAGCTCGTCGCATCATGGTCGCGATGTCCGGAGGGGTGGACTCGTCGGTTGCCGCCGCGCTGTTGCGCGATGCCGGACACGATGTGGTCGGGGTCACGCTGAAGCTCTGGGGTGGCGAATCCGACAACGGGTGTTGTTCGATCTCCGATGTCAACGATGCCCGGCGGGTCGCGGACCATCTGGGGATCGAGCATCACACGTTCAACTTCGAGGACGACTTCGAAGCGCACGTCATCGCTCCCTACGTCGCCGCGCACGAGGCCGGGCGCACACCGAATCCGTGCATCGAATGCAACCGCCACATCAAGTTCGCGCGGCTGGCCGAGCGGGCGGACGCGCTCGGTTTCGCCTCGATCGCGACGGGGCATCACGCGCGGGTCGTCGTCGACCCGCGAAACGGTGTCCGCCGGATCGCTCGCGGTGTCGACGTGGCGAAGGATCAGTCCTACGTCCTGGCGATGCTCGACCAGCGCCGGCTGGCCGGACTCGAACTGCCGATCGGTGAGCTGACCAAGACCCGGGTACGCGAGATCGCGGCCGACATCGGGCTCCGCACCGCACAGAAGCCCGACAGCCAGGACGTGTGTTTCATCACGTCGGTGGAGAAGCGTTCCGGGTTCCTCTCGAACCGGATGGCGTTCACTCCCGGCACCGTCGTCGATTCCGAGGGCACCGAGCTCGGGGCGGTCGACTCGGTGGAGCTCGTCACGATCGGACAGCGGCGAGGACTGCACCTCGCCGGCGGGGGTGCGCCGCGTTACGTCCTCGACACGGACGTCGCGGCGCGGACGGTGACGGTCGGGGCCCGGCGCGATCTGTTGTGCTCGACGACGCAGGTCGACGGCGTCGTCTGGTCAGCGGAGCCGTCGTGGGGTCCGCTCGACGTGCAGACCCGAGCGCACGGATCAGCCGAATCGGCACGCCTCGACGACGACGGCGACGGTTGCGCGACGATCACCTGGGACGCCCCGCATCTGCGAGTCGCTCCCGGCCAGACCGTCGCGTTCTACCTCGACGACCTCGTCCTGGGGAGCGGCACGGCCGCCTGAGACACCGGGACCTCGGAGGCGGGAACGTGGTGGACGCACTGGGGCTCGGAGGTCCGTGTCGCACCGATCGCGAACCGGCGATCGCGGGCAGCACCGAGGAGGGCGCCGGGCCGCAACACCGCCAGGACGATCCGGTCGGTGGTGACGGTCTTCTCACCGCTCGGGTTTACGTCACGTGGTCTGTCACGGTCGATCAGGGGGATCGCGAACACCTCCGACAGGTCGATCTGGATCGCGAGGCCGAGGCCGCCCTGGGTCAGGTCCGTCGCGTCGGTCTCGGCGAACGCCGGACCGATCGCTTCGATGTTGCGACGCGGGAACAGGACACGATCGGCGAGTGCCATCGGGTCCGAGAGCACCATTCCGGCCGGCACGAAGACCACCCAGCGGCGCGCGGGGAGATGCAGGGGGCGGATCGTCCAGCGGAGCGCGACGGCCCAGGCCACTCCGATGACGAGCGCCGGAACGAGTCGTCCGGTCACGGCGAGCAGGGGCACCGCGGCGATCATCGCCGTGACCACCCAGGTCGGGGGAATCGCGACGATCCCGGTGAGCGGCGGTGTCCGCAGGGCGAAGCGCTGTTCGGGACCGTAGGACGATCCGTCGATGAATGCGTCGATCGTCACCGGATGTGCGAGGGCGCCGAGCGCGGCGATCGCGGTGGCGACCGACGCGATCGCCCAGGGTGTGGCTGCGCCGGCGAACGCCGCGATGACCGAGGTGCCGAGCGCGACCGGAACGCCGATGCGCGCCGCGGTGAGCGTGACACTGCGTGGCACGAGCATCGCGACCCACATCGCGGCCCAGATGATCGTGGCCTCGACCGACGCCGTCCACACGACCGCGGGGGTGCGACCTCTGAGCGCGCCGAGGATCGATCCGTACCCGGTGACGCCCACGGCGAGCCACGCGGCGATCAGCGCTCGGGGGAGTCGGCGTCTCACAGCACTAGAGATTTGCCCAGGACACGACGCGGTCGCTAATCCGGTAGGAGACAAATCGGGGGATCGGCCATGACAGCTTCGCAACAACACGGTGAAGTCGACGTCGGAGAGTCGATCTTCGAGGTCGGATGGGCGACGTCCATCGGCGCGTTGCCCCACGTCGATCCCGTCGAGGCGACCGAGTTGATCCTGCGGACGCAGCCTGATCTCCCGGCGACGCCCACGTTGCCTCGATGTTCGCCACTGGAGGGCATGCTGCCCCAGGCGCTGTGGGGCGTCCGCGGTGTGCAGGTCGATCCCGACGGCCAGATCCGCGTCGACCCGTCGCTGGTGGACCCGGACGCGTCGCTGGAAGATTCGGGTATGGACGGCGAGCCGTATGGGTCCATGCACGTCTTCCTCGACCGTGTCGCCGGTCGCCGGCAACCCGTGAAGAGTCAGCTGACCGGTCCGGTCACCGTCGGGTTGGCGCTGACGATGTTCGGTGTGTCCGAGGACGTCGCGTTCCGGGTGGCCGAGCGAGTGGTCGTCGAGCGTGCGGCGGCGCTGGTCGCGACGTTGCGTCGCTACGTTCCGGCGGCGCCGCTCGCCGTGTTCGTCGACGAGCCGGCACTGGTGGGAACGGCCCAGACGGGATTCCCGGTCGCGACCGATGTGATCATCGATCTGGTCTCGGGGGTGCTGGCCGCCCTCGAGCATGACGCCGTCACCGGTGTCCACTGCTGTGGTGAAGCCGATTGGAAGGCGATCCTGATGGCCGGCCCGAAGGTCCTGTCGTTGCCGGTCGGCGCCCGGATCGATCGGGTCGTCGGGTCACTCGGTACATTCCTCGACGACGGTGGCTGGATCGCCTGGGGCGCGATCCCGACGAGCGCGCCGTTCGGCGAACGGGCGGGGCTCTACTGGAAGACCCTGTCGAAGCAGTGGTGCGAGCTCGTGCAACAAGGTGCCGATCCGGTCCTGATCCGTCGTCGTTCACTCATCACGCCGCACTGTGGCCTGGCCGAGCACGAACCGGATCAAGCAGAACGCGTCCTCCGGTTGTGCGAACTGGTTGCCGCTTCGCTCCAGGAGCAGGCCGTGAGCGTCAAGTTGTCCGTCGGCGCCTGACGACCACGTCGCGGCGGCAGCGAAGGGTCAAAGTCGGCGGAACGCCGACAGGAGCCGCTTGATCGATCGTTGTTTCGGTGCCGATTCCTCCGGTGCGGGGGGCGCCTCGCCCGGATGCTCCCCGGGCATGAACTCCGAATACAGGCTGTTGAGCCACGCGGGGTCTTGCTCGTCGCCTCCCGCACTCGGAGCTCCGACGTGCGCGGACTCGCGCTGGGGGAGCGGTGCGGACTCGACGCCGGTGTCCCACGCGGCGGGCTTCCAGATGAATTCCGACGACTCGCCTGCGCCACCCTCACCCGACCAGAGCCCGTCTCCCTCGCCACCTGCCTCGGAGGATTCCTCCCAGTCGTCGTCATCGTCGGATTCGATCGCGCCGAGTCGTGCCGCCATGGCGTTGATCGCCGTGGCCGAGTCCGCGTACGTGGACTCGGCAAGTGCCTTCGCGATGTCGGGATGGAGTTCGAGCCCGTCGCCGAAGGAACCGAATGCGGGTTCGCTCGTCGAAGCCTCGTCGGTATCGGTGTCGCTGTCGGTGGTCTCGTCGGGATCGGGGACGGCACTGAGGCTCCGCCCCCACGGCGCGTCGGCATCCGTGGAACTCGTGTCCCCAGGCGTGTCACCGTCATTGTCGCTGTCGCCGTACAGCGCGGACGGATCCCACCTGTCCTCGCCGGCCGTCGTCGATTCGAATTCACCCCATGCATCGCCGGGTTCCGAGGGCTCGTCGAGCGGCGCCGCATCGCTCGCGGGCACTCCCCAGACGTCCGAGGCCGCGGTCTCGATGGGGTCGTCGGCCGCCGGTGCACCCCAGGGATCAGCGGTGGCCGTCTCGGCCGTTTCCTCGGTCGCAGGCGTGCCCCACGAATCTCCGGACGGCTCGAACGCGGACTCACCACCGAAGACCGTGTCATCGAGTGGCGGTGGCGTGGTCGAGCCGAAACCGAACGTCGAGTCGGTGTCGGCCGTGGTCGAACCGCCGCTGGTGTTCGTGTCGTCCGCGGACACCATCAGCAGGTCGGCGTTCGCAAGGCGGTAGACGATGCGGGCGGTCGACCAGCGTCCCCGCCCGAGGTCCGCGGCAAGGGTGTTCACGGTGCAGCCGGTCGCCGCGGCGATGACGACCTCCCAGTCGTCGCGACGCAGGTTCACGCTTCCGTGGGTTTCGGGGAGGCTCCGGGCCGAGCGCACTACCGCGTCGAGCGAGGGCACGACCGGCGCCATTTCGTCGGCCTCCCGGGTGCGACGCCGGACTTCCGACACGATCGCGTCGACGTCGAAGGTTCGGTACGGGCCGATCCAGTGGACCACGTCGGGGGAGAACTCGTAGTCGCCTTCGGGTGCGCGGAAGAGCTGGATCAACGGGTCGTAGATGATCGACAGCACGACCGACGCCAACATCTCACGCGTGATGCCCCCGGTGGCGACGAGCTCTTCACCGACCGTCTCGGTCGGGTAGCCCTTGTCGGTGGAGGAGTCCCACTGGTCGGCGGTCAGACGCCCGGGGCGGACGAGCGCGACCGCGAGGTCGTCGGCTGTGTCGGCATTCTCGGCGAAGTACAGTTCGCCACGGTGAAGGTAGACGGTGCACGCACTGTCACCGAGGAAACGGACCGCGCCGGTCGAACGCTGCGACGACAACACTTGAAGCACGCCGGCAGGCGTGGTGTCTTCGAGGGTTCCGTTCATCGGAAGGGCGTCCTCACCGTGGGTCTGAGCTGCGAGTTCGGAATCCACGCCTGTTCTATCGGTTGCAAGAGCGGTGGTGTGAGTGATGTTCGGGCATCCGATCTCACCGGTACGATGACCCGATGCCCGAAGGCGACCTGTCCGGGACCACAGGCCCCCGTGACCGCTCGGACGCGGAGCGTATCGAAGGGCTCCGTTCCCGAATCCGGACTCATGACGATGCGTACTACAACAGGGACGCGCCGACGATTCCCGATGCCGAGTACGACGCGCTCGTCAGGGAGCTCCGTGCGCTCGAGCAACGCCACCCCGAGCTGGTCACGGCCGATTCACCGACCGCCCGGGTGGGTGGTTCGGCGGTGTCCGGATTCGGAGAAGTCCACCACGCCGACCCGATGCAATCGCTCGACAACGTGTTCGACGCCGACGAGCTCGACGCCTGGATGGCGCGGGTTGCCGCATCGGCGGGGACCGAGGTCGACTACGTGTGTGAACTCAAGATCGACGGATTGGCGATCTCGCTCGTCTACGAGATGGGCCGTCTGGTCCGGGCAGCGACCCGCGGCGACGGACAGATCGGCGAAGACGTCACCGCGAACGTCGCGACGATCGACGAGATCCCCCAGCAGCTCACTTCCGACGTTCCGGACCGGTTCGAGGTGCGCGGCGAGGTCTACCTGCGCGATTCGGTGTTCGCCGAACTGAACACAGCGCGTGCCGCCGCCGGTCTCACGCCGTTCGTGAACCCTCGGAATGCCGCAGCAGGTGGACTCCGTCAGAAGGATCCGGGCGAGACGGCCCGGCGGAGACTGTCGTTCTGGTGCTACCAGGTCGGAGACGGCACCACCGGACCCGACGTCACCCGCCACAGCGACGTGCTCGAGATGCTCCGGAACGCAGGATTCCCGGTGAACCCACGGATCCGCCGTGCCCGCGACAGGGCCGAGGTGCCGGCATTCTGCGCCACATGGGAAGAACATCGCCACGATCTCGACTACGAAATCGACGGGGTCGTGGTGAAGGTCGACGAGTTGTCGGTCCGAGCCGCGCTCGGCTCGACGAGTCGCGCGCCCCGTTGGGCGATCGCGTACAAGTTTCCTCCCGAGGAGCGGACGACCCGCCTGATCGACATCGACGTCTCGGTGGGGCGAACCGGTCGGGTGACCCCGTTCGCGGTGCTCGAACCGGTGTTCGTGGGTGGCGCCACCGTGGCGCGCGCCACGTTGCACAACGCCGACCAGGTGGCCGAAAAGGACGTCCGCCCCGGCGACACCGTGATCGTGCGCCGTGCCGGTGACGTCATCCCCGAGGTCGTCGGACCGGTCCTCGCGGAGCGACCTCGTGGAACCCGACCGTGGCACTTCCCGACCGAGTGCCCGTGCCATCGGCATTCGACCCTGCAACGAGTCGACGGTGAGGCGGATACGCGATGTGTCGATCCGCATTGTCCGTTCCAGCAGACCGGATCGATCGAACACTTCACGTCACGCTCGGGGCTCGACATCGAAGGTCTCGGCCCCCAGCGCATCGCGCAACTCGTCGACGCGGGGCTGCTCAGCGACCCGAGTGGGATCTACGACCTGGACTTCGATGCGGTCGCAGGGCTGGACCGACTCGGGGGCAGGTCCGTCGACAACCTGCGAGCGGCGATCGACGCGTCGCGTCGGCGTCCCCTGGCACGCCTCCTCGTCGGGCTCAACATCCGCCACGTCGGACCGGCGGCGGCCGAAGCGCTCGTGGACCGGTTCGGATCACTCGACGCCATCAGGAGCGCGACCTTCGAACAGCTCTCGGACGTCGACGGGATCGGTGAGGTGATCGCGTCGGCGGTCATCGCCTGGTTCGCGGAACCCGACAACACCGCCCTGATCGAGCGGTTGCGGTCGGCCGGACTCAACTTCGTGGCGGCGCCCGACGGTGGATCGGATCGCCCGGCCCAGACCCTCTCGGGTCGATCGATTGTCGTGTCGGGAACCCTGGAGGATTATTCCCGCGATGCGGCGGTCGCGGCGATCAAGGCGCGCGGCGGATCGTCGCCGTCGGGGGTGTCCCGATCGACGTTCGCGTTGGTCGTCGGGGGATCGCCGGGCGCGTCGAAGGTCGCCAAGGC
>JAFDWI010000212.1 GCA_018268545.1 Actinomycetota bacterium | reverse complement strand
CGGACCGATGCCCACCCTTGGGCGACCATTGCCGTCCACAAGGCATCGTCGCTCGACGCGCCCTCGTGCATCGACCGGGGCACCGAGGGCGGGCAATGGGCTGCCAGGAACTGGTCGGCGGCCGCTCGCAACGCAGCCAACTCGTCGTCGGGCGGGCGGGCGCTCACGAAGCGTCGAACCCCATCACGACGCGCCGAATCGTTGTCGACGCCGCGTCGATCGCGCGGGCCGGGGTCTCGTAGCCGAGGGTGTACGTGCGGTAGGGGAGGCGTTCGATCAGCGCGAGCAACACCAGCGCGTCGAACAGCGGATCGTCGTGGCCGGCGCGGGTGAACATCTCGACCAGGCCACCCACGATCGCAGCGGCGACCTGTTGGGAGTAGGTGACCAGATCACCTCCACCCTGTTGCATCTCCTGCCAGACGGTGATCACCCCGCCGTTCGAGTCGTACAGGATGAACCAAGCGTTCAACCAGGTGCGGAGCTCGTCGCGATCGTCGCCGGTGGGAAAACGCTCGAGCAGGTCGATCATCGCGTCGCCCGCTTCACCCGCGAGCACGCGGAAGAAGTCGTCCTTGTCTTCGAAGTAGCGGTAGAAGCTGCCACGGCTGACCCGGGCGAGCTCCGCGATGTCGTCGACGCGGGCGTCGTGGTAGCCGTGCGTCGGGAGGATCTGCGCGCCGGCGTCGAGCAGGCTGCGCCGGGTCGCCAGACCTCGGGGTCGTAACGTCGGATCGGTCGTCGGCGTACCGGGCCGGTCGAAGTCGACCGGCCGGACCGGTCCGCGGTGGCGACGTCGGGGCACGTTCACGCCGGGAATCGGGCCGAGGAACAACCGGTGCGTGCCGAACGCGAGCCCACGGGTGAGCCGTTCGCGCTCGAACTCGCCGACGGCGCTCATCGCCTTCCAGTAGAAGGTGCAGCGGTAGATGATCGCCGCGATGACACTGGCGAGCGCCCGGTTCTCGCGGGTCCGCCCCACCCCGAACGCCCGCACCAGCGCATCGTCGAGGCGTTGTGCGACCCCGGACGAGTCCTGTGCGGCGCCGACGGTTTCGCGGGTCGCGGACTGGAACCCTTCGAAGACCGCCGCATACTCCAGGTACAGGTCGACGAAATCGTCCATCCAGTCGGTGAGGGTGGCGACGCCCTCCGCGTCGGGACCGACCGGGCCGAGTGAACGACCCAGGTCGACGAGTGCCCGGCCGAGGCGGCGTCCGAGACGCCAGAACACGTCGTCCTTGGACGAGAAGTACTGGTAGAACGCCGGCCGTGAGCACCCGGATCGCTCGGTGATCAACTCGACGCGCGACGCGGCGAATCCGGATTCGGCGAACACCTCGAGCGCGGCGGTGAGGATCCGCGACTCGGTCTCGGTGCCCCGCTCGCCGACTTCGGGGTTCGTCCCGAACGGTTTGCGACGTCGAGTGCTCGTGGCGGCCACGGACTGCACGGTAGCGGGGGGTATCGGCTCGCCTCCGGTCGTGTTCGCGGTCGCCGCTCTCGCCATCGGGCTAATCTACCTGAGCGAATCTAACAGTGCTGTCAGCCACCGAAGGTGAGGTCCGCCGTGGAACTCGATGCGATGATCCTGGTGAGCGTGGACGACCACGTCGTCGAACCGCCGGGGCTGTTCGACGGGCGTGTGAGCGGCCGGGCCGCCGAGGTCGCACCCCGGCTCGAGCGGCTCGCCGATGGGCGCGATGTCTGGATGTTCCAGGGGACCGCGCTGCCCAATGTGGGGTTGAATGCCGTGGCCGGTCGCGTGCCCGAGGAGTACGGCGTCGACCCGTGTGCGTTCGAGGACATGCGCGACGGGTGCTACGACATCGATGCGCGCATCGACGACATGAACGCGAACGGTGTGCTCGGGTCGTTGAACTTCCCTTCGATGACCGGGTTCGCCGGCCAACTGTTCTCGACCGTGGAGGACGAGTCGGTCGCACTCGAGCTGTGCCGCGCCTACAACGACTGGCACGTCGACGACTGGTGCGGGCGTCACCCCGGTCGGATGATCCCGTGCGGGATCCTCCCGATCTGGGACCCGAAAGCCATGGCCGCAGAGGTTCGTCGCCTCGCCGACAAGGGTTGCCATGCGGTGACGTTCTCGGAGAACCCCGAGAAGATCGGGCTACCCAGTTGGCACAACGACCACTGGGATCCGTTCCTCGCCGCGTGCGAGGAGTGCGCCACGGTGATCTGCCTCCACATCGGGTCGTCGTCGGAGACGGTGATCACCTCGGTCGAAGCGCCGATCGACACGATGATCACGTTGCAACCGGTCAACATCGTCCAGGCCGCGGCGGACCTGATCTGGTCGCCGGTGTTCCGCAAGTTCGACGGGTTGCGGATCGCGTTGTCCGAAGGCGGGATCGGCTGGATCCCGTACTTCCTGGAACGCACCGACTACGTGTACCGCCACCATCGGCTCTGGACGAACCAGGACTTCGGTGATCGGTTGCCGTCCGAGGTGTTCGCCGAACACATCCTCACGTGTTTCATCTCCGACCGCGCCGGGATCGACCAGCGCGCCAAGCTGAACATCGACAACATGCACTGGGAGTGTGACTATCCGCATTCCGATTCCACGTGGCCCGCGTCGCCCGAGTCGGTCGCCGAGCAACTCGAGGGGCTGTCCGACGGCGAGATCGATCGCATCACCCACACGAACGCGATGCGCAACTTCTCCTATGACCCGTTCTCCCACATCCCCCGGGCCGACTGCACGGTGGGAGCGCTACGGGCCGAAGCTGCCGCCCGCGGCGTCGACACCACCGCCGTCGCGCGAGGCACCGGCAAGTTCCAGGAAGAAGGGCTCGTGACCGTCATGACCCTCGCCGAACGGCTGGGCAAGGGCGCGTGATGGTGGCGATGTTCGCGGATCGGTTTGGGAGGGGTGCGTGACCGTCACCATGCCGAGTGCTGTGGTAGGGGATGCGTGAGCGACGAGACGCAATTTGACGATCGGTTCCGGGTGCCGCCAGCGTTGGACGAAACCAACCGGTTCTTCTGGACCTCTGGCGCGGATGGTCGCCTGCGGTTCTTGCGCTGCGCGGCGTGCGGCTACTGGCTGCATCCGCCATCGCCGTGGTGCCCCGAGTGCGGCGGTCGTGACGTGGCGCCCGAGGCGGTGAGCGGTCGGGGAGTCGTGCACTCGGTCACCGTCAACCACCAGGCGTGGGACGGCGACCAGACCCCGTACGCGGTCGCGCTGGTCGAGTTGGACGAACAGGCCGGGTTGCGTCTGACGACCAACATCGTCGGCGTCGACCCGGAACTCGTCACGATCGACGATCGGGTCCACGTCGTGTTCGAGCAGCGCGGTGACGTGTACTACCCCCTGTTCGAACTCGACCCCGACCCCGCCCCTGCCTTCCGCCCCGACCCCGACCGAAATTCGGACCGGTAACCCCGTCATGCCAGGTCAACGGTCCGAATTTGGGGAGATGAACGTGGGAAACGTGGGAGGTGGGTCGTGAGCGCCTTCGAACGCCGGTCGATCATCTCGGGCATCGGTCAGTCCGCGGTCGGACGACGGCTCGGTCGGTCCGGTGTCGACCTCACAATCGAGGCATCGCTCGCAGCGATCGCCGACGCAGGCCTGGACGTGGCCGACATCGACGGTCTGGCCACCTACCCGGGTGCTTCGCCGGGTGGGGAGGCGTTCTCCGGGCCGTCGTCACCAGAGATCCAGGACGCGCTGCGCCTGAAGGTGAACTGGCATTCCGGCGGGCTGGAAGGCCCCGCCCAACTCGCCGCGGTGGTCAACGCGGTGCTCGCGGTCGGGGCCGGTTTGGCGAACCACGTGCTCGTCTACCGCACCGTGACCGAGGCGAGCGCGCAGGGCGCGGGCGGCCGAGCAGGGATCGGTGTGGGTGGCGCGGGCGCCGACAGCATCGCCACCAAAGGCATCGGGGGAGTGTTGCAATGGTCGATCCCATTCCGGGCCTACTCGCCGGCGATCTGGCTGGCGCTGGTCGCGCAACGCCACTTCCACACCTATGGAACAACATCCGAACAACTCGCCCAGATCGCTCTCAACCAGCGCCGGAACGCCGCTGAGAACCCGAACGCGGTCTACCGCGAGCCGCTCACCCTGGACGACTATTTCGCGTCGCGGATGATCGCCACGCCGTTCCATCTGTTCGACTGTGACGCGCCGGTGGACGGGTCGACCGCGTTCGTGGTTTCACGAGCCGAACATGCGAGCGCACTGGATCACGCGGCGGTCGGTATCGAATCGGTCGGCACGGCGCTGAAGGGGCGTCCATCGTGGGACCAGTTCGACGACATGACGACGATGGCGGCCCGTGACGCGGGTGCGATGGTGTGGACACGGACCGAGTTGACCCCGGCCGATGTCGATGTCGCCGAGCTCTACGACGGGTTCAGCTTTCTGACGATGGTGTGGCTCGAGGCGCTCGGGTTCTGCGGCAAGGGCGAATCGGGCGCATTCGTCGAGGGCGGGACGCGCATTGCGCTCGACGGAGCCTTGCCGGTGAACACCCACGGCGGGCAACTGTCGGCCGGGCGCCTACACGGTTTCGGTCATATCCACGAGGCATGTGTGCAGTTGCGCGGCGAGGGCGGGGCACGCCAGGTCGCCGGTGCGGAGGTGGCCGCGGTCGCGAACGGTGGTGGCCCGATCGGGGGGGCGATGCTGTTGGTGCGCGAACGATGATCGACGTGCGCCTCGCCGACCTGATCACCTGCTGCGCGTTGCGCGAAGTCGGCGAGCCCGCACCGTCCACGGCTCCTGCGGGGAGCGTGGTGTGCGAGGGCGACAACCTCGACATCGGCTACCACCGGATCTTCGGCGGGCAGATCCTCGCACAGCTGATCGTGGCCGCCGGGCGTGCCGTGCCCGACAAGACGGTCAAATCGCTGCATGTGCTGTTCCCGCGCGAGGGTGATGCCGCTCGGCCCCTGCGCTACCGGGTCGCCGTGGCGCACACGGGACGGACGTTCGCGTCGTTGCAGATCGTCGCGGCGCAGGAACCCGACGCCCGGGTCGTCGCGGTGGCCACCGTGTCGATGCACGCACCCGAGTCCGGCCTCGACCACGATGGGGTGGCCGCCCCGGTCGACGGCCCGGATGACGCCGTGGAGCAGCGACTCGACATGATCCCCTGGGAGGTCCGCGTCGTGGATGATGTCGACCTCGGCGACCGGTCGATCGGGCCGGCGAAGCTCGACTGGTGGATGCGCGCACCGGCATCGGGCGAATCAGGGGAGCCCACATCCGGGCATCCGCCATTGCTCGCGCCCGGCACCATCGATCAAGCGCTGCTTGCCTATGCGACCGACCTCACGATCATCGGAACGGCGTTGCGAAGCGTGGAGGGTTACTCACAGGCCGACTCGACGGTCCGACTCACCACGGCGGTGACCTCCCACACGTTGTGGTTCCACCGCCGCTTCGCGGTGACCGACTGGCTCCGTATCGCACAGACTGCACCGGTGCTCGCTGGTGCCCGAGCGTTCGGCCACGGTGATGTGTTCAGCCAAGGACACCTCGTGGCATCCTTTGCCCAGGAGTCGATGATCCGAACGCTCGATCAGGCCTGAAACGCTGCTCCGGGCCGGGTTCGGTGGCCCGGCGGGTCGAAGAGAACGTGCTGGCCGATCGGTGATCGGACGTCTCCGGAACGGCCCCGGTGACACGATTCGATCACCGCGAGCAGCGTGGTCGATGTCGAACTATCCTGCTGCGATGGCGAACGAGAAGATGGCGAACATGTGGAACTCGGTGGTGGGGCCCGCATGGGTCGATCACGCGTCCAACTACGACGCGGGGCTCGAACCGCACGGCCACGCGGTGATGGACGCCCTCGGGCTGCAATCGTCCGAACGGGTCCTCGACGTGGGGTGTGGGACGGGAGCGACGACGGTTGAATTGGCGGCCCGAGTCGATCCGGGCGAAGTGGTCGGCGTCGACATTTCGTCGACCATGCTGCAAGTCGCCCGCGACCGGGCCGACCGCGCGGGCGCCGCAAACATCGCCTTTCGTGAGGCTGATGCCCAGACCGCCGAGTTGGGCGCGGCGACCTTCGACGTCGCGTTCTCGCGGATGGGTGTGATGTTCTTCGACGATCCGGTCGCTGCGTTCACCAACATTGCCGGGTCACTCCGACCGGGAGGTCGGCTCGGGTTCGTGTGCTTCCAGGACCCGTCGCGAAACCCGTACCTGACACTCCCGGGCATGATCGCCGGTGACATTCTGCAACTCGGGCCGCCTCCTCCGCCCGGCGGTCCGAGTCCGTTCGCGTTCGCCGATGCGACCCGAACCACCGACATGTTGCAGCGCGCCGGGTTCGCCGACGTTCAACTCGTCGACGGGGTCGATTACTTCGAGAACGGCGATGTCGATGACCTCGGCGAACTTGCAAGGTCGATGCTCGAACAGAACCCGATGACCAATCAGACGTTCTCGACCGCCGACACCGAGACCCAAACTGCGGCGCTCGCCGCGGTCGCCGAGGCGCTTGCGCCGTTCCGCAGCGGCACCACCCTCCGAATGGACGCGGCCACCTGGATCGTCACGGCGCACACCTGACGTTCGGCCCGGCGCGTGACCGCGGGTTCGCACTGCGGAACGCAGGGAGGCATGGCCCGAGAAGCGGGTACGGCCGTCGCGCTCCCGCGCTCATTGATGGCCGGTTGGGTGATCCTGGCTGCATCACGACCACGTCGATCAGGCCATCGAGCATCTCGAAATCGGCACGTGGGACTGTCGACCCGGGTTGGACCAGTTGCCACCGAGCAGGTTGGTCGGTCCGACCGCGAGCGGCGTTCAGCAGTTGGTCAACGCGGCCGCTGCCCGGCAGATCTCGTGGTTCCGGCCGGGGCCGAGTTGGCCGACGCGCTCGGTCAGAAATGCTCGACGGATGGGCTGCACATTGTCGAATGAAGCCACACACGGGGATCGGAGGCCCTCGTCGGGTCCGAGCGCGACTTCGGTTGCGATGTTGCGAATGGTGCGGGTCACCGGGCGACGATGATCCGCTCAAGGACCGGAATCGCCTCGTTTCGAGTCACGACAAGAACCGGGCGCCGCTTGTCTTCAGCTTCCGCCGACCAGATCTCGCCCTGTTGGGGCGCTACCACGGTTCGGCTGCGATCATTTCGATCGTGGCCGCGTCCGACCAGGTGCGGTCGTCATCGGACTGTGGTTGTTCGCGATAGGCGCGCGCGATGGCTTCGCCTTCGCGACGACGGATCGCTCCGTCGACAAGTTGACGGAGCCCCGTGCGAACCGCCTCGGAACGGGTGGGCACCTCGCCGATCTCGATGAGCGCGTCAACTTGGACGAGCAATGCCTCGTCGACCCGTGTCACCAGTTGCGTCATGCGCCGAGCAAACCGCTTGACAATGCATCAGGCTGGAGGCTCGTGAGGGTCCAACCGCGAGCTCGGCTCGATCTTTCGATCTCCAACATCTCAGTTGCGCCATCGATCGGCCGGGTCGTCGCCATTCGTCAAACGGGTGCCGCAGTGAGCCCGCTGACCTGTGCAGATCTCCGCGAACGGTGTCACTTCGCGACTGTGCGGTCAGCTGATCAAGTGACAGCGCTCGGTGAGGAGCGCGGCGAGGGCTCGGCGGTCGACTTTGCCCGAGTCGAGCCAGGGGAGTTCCTCGCTCGACGCGAACACCTCGATGTGACGCGGGACCATATAGCTCGCAACCCGGGCTTTGAGTTCGCTTCGGATCGCATCGCCGTCGTCCGGCCCGATCGACGCGTCCGGTGCCAGTGCCACCGCGGCGACCACGTCGTGGCCACGATCGGGGTGCTCCACGCCGGTCACGAACGCGAGCGCCACCCCATCGAGTGACTCCAATGCGATCTCCACATCCCGGGGCGTCACGTTCATCCCCGATGCTTTGATCACCTCGCCGAGGCGGCCCTTGTAATAGAAGTGGCCATCGGTGTCGAAGTGTCCGCCGTCCCCGGTGCGATACCAGCCATCAACAGTGAACGTGTCCGCACGGTCAACCTTGTTGACCCCGAGCATGAGCGAATAACCCCGCAACCACAGCTCGCCGTCGACGCCGACGGGTACGTCCTCGCCGGTGACCGGGTCGACGACCCGGTGCTCCACGCCGGGCACGCCCCGGCCGAACGACCCTTCCTTACCTGCAGGGAGCGCGTCGGCCTTGGCTTCGATCGTGTGCGGGCCGAGCGTCTCGGTCATTCCCAGCGAGTTGGCCTTGGGGGCCGTGTCGAACCCGTCACCGGCGGGTTTGAGCATCGCGAGGTTCCCGCCCCGCACGCTGGTGAGATCACGATCGGGAAAACTCGGGTGTTCCATCAACGCTTTGGCCATGTGGGGCCACCCGAGCACCTGGGTGACCCGCTCCCGTTCGATCAGATCCAGCGTCGCGCCCGCTTCGAAGTGGTCCTCGAACACGAGCGTCGCACCGACGTGCATCGCCGCCACCAGCGTCCACGACAACCCACCCACCCAGAACAGCGGCATCGGCGTGTAGATCACGTCGTCGTCGGCCATGTCACGGAACTGGGCGAGGTTGTAGGGATGTGAAACAACCGCTCGATGCGAATGCACGGCACCCTTGGGGTCTGCGGTCGATCCGGACGAATACACGATCACCATCGGATCCGATGGTGCGACTTGTGCTTCGGCCGCGACGAGCAGTTCGTCGGTCACCCGCGCACCGGCGTCGATGAGCGAACCGACCGGGCGCGCCCACGAACGGTCGCACGAACCGAACGTCGCGATCCGCCGCAGATAGGGCAGATCAGTGAGGAACAACTCGGGCCCGACCACTCCCGCCAGGCCGTCAACCGCGGCCTCGAGGTGGCCCACGTAGTCGTGGCCCAGATACGACGGCACGCACAGCAGCAGCGTGGCATCGCAGCCCAGAAGCATCCGGTGCAACCCGGCCGCTTTCGCGTAGGTGTTGCCCAACGCGACGACCGCGCCGATGCGCGCCGCGGCCAACCATCCGATCACCCAGTCGGGCGAGTTGGGCGCCAGCAACGCGACCCGCGAACCCTTGCCGATCCCGGTCGCCAACAGGCCGCGAGCGAGTTCGGCCGACCGGCGTTCGACTTCGGCGTAGGTGACGGATTCGCCGTCGAGGATCACGAACGTGTGGTCGCCGTGCTGCTCGGCGGCACGGCGAATCAGGTTCCCTGCGGTCGGTGGATACGGCGGGAAGACGGTATGGCGGGTTGTCGACAAGGTGGCGTCAGGCAACCTTCATCAGACGTGACAGGTTGCCGCCCATGACCTTGGCCATCTGGTCGTGGGGCAGTTCGGCGAGATCGTCCACGAAGCTGATCGGGTCGACCATGCCTTCGGGGTGCGGATAGTCCGACCCGAACAGCACATGGTCCGCGCCCAGCAACTCGACGAGCCCGATCGGGTCGTCCTCGTGGAAGGGATGCACCCAGATGTTGCGTTTGAACACCGCGACCGGGTCCTCGTCGAATGCGTTCGGGTTCTGCTTGTACGCCCCTGCCAAATCGTGAAGCAGCCCTTTCACCCAGCCGCTGCCGTTCTCCACGGGCACGAACTTCAGCCCCGGGAACCGACTCGCGAGCCCGTGACCGATGATCGACGAGATCGTGTCGATGATCTCACGGTGCTGGCCCATCACGATCGTCGAGAACCCCGACCGGGGCGCGAACGGCGTGAACTCGTCGTCGCGTACGCCTTCCCACTCGTTGATCCGCCGCTGGTAGCCGCTGTCGGAGGCGTGCATGCCCACGACGATGTCGGCCTCCTGCACGGCCTCCCAGAACGGGTCGAACTCGGCTAACGCGAACGACCGCATCGCACGGAAGCCGGGTACGGGAGCGGGTCGGATCAGAATCGCCCGGGCGCCACGCTCGAGTACCCATTCGAGTTCGGCCATCGCCCGGTCCAGGATCGGCAGCGTGATCACGGGCGTCGGAAAGATCCGGTTCTCGTAGTTGAAGGTCCAGGTCTCGAACATCCACTGGTTCAACGCATGCACGATGTCGTGGATCGCCTCGGGGTCGTCGCGCAGCCGTTCTTCGACCAGGCTCGCCAACGTCGGCCACATGAGCGCCCGGTCGAGGCCGAGCTCGTCCATGAGCTCCAGGCGGGGTGCGGGCTCGCGAAACGCCGGTGGGCAGTCGATCCCCCGGCCCATGATCTCGCGCAGCGGCTTGCCCTCGGGGTTGCCGTTGCGGAAGTACTCCTCCTGCGCACCAGGCTTGGCGACCCGGTCGAACGTCGGGTTCGGGATGTAGTCGGAGATCTGGCCCTTGAGCGCGATCTTCGTGCGACCGTCCACCTCGACGTATCGGACGATCCCCTTGCGCGAATCGGGAAGGAACTTGGTGAGCGCCTCCCGAGACTCGTACAGGTGATTGTCGGCGTCGAAGACTTCGAAGTCGAGTTGACGGGACGGCATGTTGACCCCCACTTCAGGAACTGACACGAGTGTTAGATACACTACACTGCCGGTCACGATGGATGCGGCGAAAATGACCTTCGCGGGTCCGGGTGATCGAGTGGACGGGTGAACGACGACCGGGCCCTGCTCGCCGCAACGACCGCGGCGTTCCTCGCCGAACATGCGCCCCTGTCCGCGACCCGGGCGCTCGCGGACGATCCGACCGGCTTCGACGCACATACCTGGGCAAAGGGATGCGAACTCGGCTGGACCTCACCGCTGGTCGACGCCGCCGACGGTGGGGGATCGGTGTCAGGCGACGGTCTCGCCGACCTGGTGGCCATCGCCGGCGAATTCGGCCGGGTCGTCGCCCCCGGTCCGCTGATCGCCACCAACGTCGCCGCCGCAGCGATCGGCGCGCACCGCGACGACGCCCGCCGCGCAGCGTTGCTCGCCCCGCTCATCGACGGTTCGGTCACCGCCGCGGCATTCGCCCCCGGCCCGGGACCGGAACCGGTACCGGCCCTCGACGCACGCAGTGACGGAGACGGTTTCGTCGTCACCGGATCGATCCAACCCGTCGAGAACGCAGCCGCTGCCGGGATCGTGGTGTCGGTCGCTGCCTGCGAGTCTGCGGGACCCGTCGTGTTCGCCCTCGCCACGGACACGCCGGGGTTGACCGTCACGCCGCTGGGCGGTCTCGACCTCGTCCGCCGCCACGGTCGCATCGACTTCGCGGAGGTGCACATCCCGACCGCCGCGGTCATCGCGACCGGTGCCCGCGCCGAGGCGGTCGCTCGTCGCATGGTCGCGATCGCGGGCGTCCTGCAATGTGCGGAATCCGCCGGAGCGATGGCCCGCATGTTCGAGGTCACCCGCGCGTACCTCGCCGATCGTTACTCGTTCGGTCGACCACTGGCGTCGTATCAGGCGTTGAAGCACCGGATCGCCGACGATGCACTCGCGCTGCAGCGATGCCACGCAACGACCGGTGCGGCGGCGGCCGCCGTCGCACGAGGCGATGCAGACGCAGATGAACTCGTGAGTGTCGCCAAGGCGTTCGTGGGGCTGACCGCGACCGAGTGCATCCAGGACTTCGTCCAGTTGCACGGTGGGATCGGCGTCACCTGGGAGTCGGATCTGCACCTGTACCTGCGGCGCACCACGGTGAACCGGATGACCTGGGGCACCCCCGACGAGCACGCCGAACGGGTCGCCGACGCCGCGTTCGGAGGCGCCCCATGAGCGCGTCGACAGCGAGCGACGTGCGCCCCGAGAGCGAACCCGTCGAGGCATTCGCGGAGCGCGCACGCGCGTGGATGGCGGCGAACCTGCCTCCCCGCCCCGACCGCGTCCCGAGCCGCGGCGACCAGGCGCGCCGAACCCACGAGCGGGCGCTGCAGCGGCTGATCTGGGACGGGGGATTCGCGGGGATCTGCTTTCCCGCTGCCTTCGGTGGGCTGGGCCTGTCCGCAGCGCACCAGGCAGCGTTCACCGAGGCGTCGTTGCCCTACGACATGCCCTATTCGCTCAACGTCCCGACCTTCGGGATCCTGGCCGCAACGCTCGCCGAAGTGGGCAGCGACGCCCAACGCGCCCGCCACCTGCCCGCGATCCTGCGCGGCGAGGAGCTGTGGGTGCAGTTCCTGTCCGAACCGACCGGCGGATCCGACCTCGCCGGGGTGCGCATGCGTGCCGACCGCGACGGTGACGAGTTCGTGCTGAACGGTTCGAAGATCTGGTCGTCGGCCGCGTTCGCATCCGACTGGGCGATGTGTCTGGCGCGTACCGACTGGGACGTGCCCAAACACCGTGGCCTGACGATGTTCATCGTGAAGATCCACCAGCCCGGCATCCGGATCGACCGGATCCGACAGGTCGACGGGTCCGACGAGTTCTGTCAGGAGTTCTTCGACGACGTGCGAGTGCCGGGTTCGGCGGTGGTCGGAGGCGTCGACGACGGCTGGTCGGTCGCGACCCAGTTGCTCGGTCACGAGCGGGCCGCGGTCGGTGGAGCATCGAAGTACACCTCCGGGCGCCTGCTCCTGCACGCCGAAGGTGACTTCGCCGCCGACCTCGTCGCCGTTGCCCGCGCCCGCGGCGTGGATGGGACGCCGTCGGTCCGTTCGGCGGTGGCGCGTGCCCGCATCGCCGAGACGGTGCACGCACAACTCACCGGCCACGTCATGGCGGCGATGATCGACGGCGAACTCCCGCCCAGCGCCGGGGCCTACCTCAAGTTGTCCGCCGCGACGACCCGCATGGTGCACGACGAGTGCGGCCTGCAGATCGCGGGTGTCGACGGGGTTGCGTGGCCGGCCGGCGACGGTTCCGCACCGGGCCGAGGGGCAGGGGAGGCGACCCTGTGGCGCCAAGCGTTGTCACTCGGCGGAGGCAGCAACGAGATGCAACGCAACCTGATCGCCGAGCGCGTCCTCGGCATGCCCCGCGAAGCCACCGCCGATCATCGCGTCCCCTACCGCGACGTCCCCCACGCCTGACGGACGCGGACCTGACGCGGGTGCCGTGTCCGTCATCCGACGCGCCCCCGAAACCCGCGTCAAACCGTTCTCTGCACGCAAGAGCGCATGAGCTACGAACGAGCGTGCAAAGTACGCGCGACGCCTGGATCAGGGGGCGAGGATCTCGCAGCGCACCCCGGGCGCTCGACCGAGGCGAGCATCGAGTGTGACGAGCGGGGCTTCGAGCAGCTCGGCCAGTGCGGCGTAACTCGCGTCGTAGATGCTCAGGTTGGCGCGCAGTTCCCACGCTCGTTCGGCGAGCAGCGCATGGGGCCAGTAGCCCACGGGCAAATCCAACAGGTCGGCGTGAGCTTGCGCGGCTTGATCCGTTCCTATCGATCCCGCAAGGTGCTGGCGGCGGAAGATGTTGGCCGCCTCGAACGGCATCAATGCCGGCGCGGCCAGCGTGGTCCCTCTCAAGAGTTCGGCAGTCCATACGCCGTCCGGGCCGCCATCGGCGAGGAGGGCGACGATCGCTGATGCATCGCAGACGGCCAGTTTGATCACCGGCGGTCGGCATCTCGCGCTGTCAGGATCCCTTCGCGGTCGAGCCGGACGCCGGTCGCATCGACCCGGGTTCGTGCCCGCGCGATCACGTCACTTGCGGAAGGGTGCGATGCCGTCTCGATCAGCATCGCTCGCAGGTATTCCTGCAAAGACTGGCCCGCACGAGCTGCTCGGGCTGCGAGTTCGTCCCGAACATCGTTCGGCACGTCGCGCACGGTAACGGCAATCGTCATGCTGTCAATGTAGCAGCAAAATCGCGGGAACGACGGCGCTGGAAGCAGCACCCGACGCCCATCCACATCCCAGCTTCCCCAGCCCCCGGATCGCCTGCCGCCCAGGCGCGAACTGTTCTTTGCACGCAAAAGCGCATGAGGAATGAACGAGCGTGCAAAGAACGGTCTGGGGCCCGCGGTGCATCGGGCAAGCTGAAGTCGTGCCGAGCGCGTCGAGGTCACAACGGAGCGCCTCATGAACGGGTTCGATCGGCTCGACGTCGGCGACCTCGAGGCCATTGCCCACCTGTGCGCGCGAGGAATCGTCGATTCGCCGACTTCGGACGAACTACGCGTATCGCTGTTTGCTCCCGACCAGCCGGCCGTCGTTCGTGGCGACCCGAACGTGGGCGTCGTTGCCACCGTCGTCGGCGACGACGCCGCGCACATCCGGTTGCTCGTGGTCGATCCGGCACACCGAGGCCGTGGCATCGGCCACGACCTGGTTCGCGCCGCCGAAGCCGACGCGACCGGCCTCGGTCGAACCGCGCTCATCACCGGTGCGGACGCGCCGTACTTTCTGTGGCCCGGGGTGCCGACGAGTGAGACCGCACTCTGCGCGCTGTTCGAGCGCCACCACTACGCGCGGACCGAAACCAACTACGACGTGCGCATCGAGTTGGACCTGGCCCTCGACGACCCGGGCGGTGCTCGACTCGCCGGCGCGGCCGACGCGGCTGCCATCGACGCGTTCATGCGACGCCACTGGGACAGCTGGCGTCTCGAAGTCGAACGGGCTCTCGGCAAAGGCAACCTGATGATCGCCGAGGACGCTGGGGGAATCAGCGCGTTCTGCGCGTTCGAGGTCAACCGCCGCGGGTTTCTCGGACCGGTCGCAGTTCGCCCGGATCTGATCGGACGCGGCGCCGGGCAAGCTGCACTGCTCGCGGCGCTGCGGGAGTTGCGTCGTCGTGGACGCACCTGGGTCGACGTTTCGTGGGTCGGACCCATCGTCCCCTACGCGCGTCTGGGTGGGCGCATCCACACCACCTATTTCGTCTACCGGCGCGACCTCCCGGTGACGGTGGCACCTCCGGACACCGTGCCGAGATGATCCGCGGCCTTGTCGTGGGGTTCGCGCGACAAGGCGTTCATCAAGCGGGTCGCGGCAACCTGCTCGCCGGGGAACCCATCCAAGTGGATCTCAGGCGTCGTCGGACAGCGTCGACGAGATCGCCGTCTCGGCGTCGTCCAACAAGGTGGCCAACAGCTCGAGTCGTTCGATCGGCCCCGGCGCGGCGAGCAGCCGCTGGCGATCCAACAAGACGACCGGTGCGAGCGCGGCGAGCAGGTGGCTGCCCGCGACAGGATCCGTCGCGGTCTCGAACGTGGCCGGCGGCACCGCAAGG
>JAFDWI010000211.1 GCA_018268545.1 Actinomycetota bacterium | reverse complement strand
GCCCCCGGCCGCGAACAACGGTTCGGTCGACGGCGGATGGACGAGCGACAGAAAACCGAGATAGGCCGCACCGATCGCGGCGGCAGCGACGACGGTCGCCAACATCGACCACGTGTAGATCGTGTCGGCATCATCGGAACGGCCGACCGCGAAGCGTGCCAGCGACACCGGCAGTCCCAGCCCGGCCACATAGGTCACGAAGTTCACCGACGTGAACAACGCGGTGCCCGTCCCCACCACCGACTTCGCGTCGACGTTCGCCGCGATGAGCCAGAACACCGCTCCACCGAGTGCCTGCACGGCTGCGCCGATCACGAGCACCGCCGAGCCGGTGATCAGGTGGCGGTGCTCGCCGACGCGTGCGCGCGTGGCATCCGACGAGTCGTCGATACCCTCCCCTGGTTGCGGGCGCGACGGAGCGTCGGTGTCGGTGGTCACCAGAAACGAGATGTTACCGATCGCGCACGCTCGGAATGGTTGAGCGACCCCTGTTGCACGGCACGACACGGCATATGGTGCAGGGCGTGACCGTCCGCCGCCGCCCCGACCGGTGCACCCGCGTGGATTCCCACGGCGTGTCGCTCGCGGTGTGGGAGTGGGGTGATGCCGCCGCGCCACCGATCCTGTTCGCGCACGGCGGGTTCGACTTCGCCGGCACCTACGATTCGTTCGCCCCGTTGATCGCCGATGCGGGATGGCGGGTCGTGTGCTGGGATGCCCGCGGCCACGGCGACTCGGACCACGCCGATCTGTACTCCTGGGAGGCCGACCAGCGTGACGCGGTCGCTGTCATGGACCACATCGGTCCCGACCCGATCCCCGTGCTCGGCCATTCCAAGGGCGGTGGGCTGTTGTTGAACGTCGCCGATGCGTTGCCCCATCGGGTCAGCCACCTGATCAACATCGACGGTCTGCCCTCTCGCCGAGGTTGGCCCGACATGTCCGACCGTGACCGGACGAGCCTGCGCGCCGACGCGGTGGCCGAGTGGCTCGACCATCGTCGAGCGACCGTGGATGCGATCCGCAAACCGGGGACGATCGACGAACTCGCACGCCGCCGCCGACGCATGAACCCCCGGCTGGATCTCGACTGGTTGCGCTACCTGGTGCCGATCGGCGCGTACGAGTCCGACGACGGTTGGCGCTGGAAGATCGACCCGTCGATGCGCATGGGCGGCGTGGGCCCCTGGCAACCCGAATGGTCGATGATGCGACTGCCGGGTCTGGGTATGCCGGTGCTGGGCATTCTGGGGCTGGCCGTCGAGGTCATGGGTTGGGGGACGCTCCCGTCGGATGTGGTGCCGAACCTTCCCGAAGGAGCACGCTTCGTCCCCCTCGAAGGCGTCGGGCATTTCGTCCACATCGAACAGCCCGAACTGGTCGCCGAGATGGTCCTGGACTTCCTGCCATGAGCAACGACCCGCACACCGCCGACGACGCGACCGACCCGAACGATTCGATCGAGAAACGGCGGCGCAAGGCCGGGCCGTTCGTCCTGGACATCGAGGTCGATCCCGTCGATCCGTCACTGGTCCGGATCGGCACACAGGTCACCGGACCGACGGGTCATCGCGCGCCGATCGGGCCGGCGGGCGAACCCGAGGTGTGGCTCCGCCACAATCGGATCCGACTCGCGCTCCACCGTCTCCGCGAGGCCCGAGACGATGCGACTCGACCGCTGCTGTTGCTGCACGGTCTCGGGGAACACACCTCGCAGCGCCCTCCGGAGGCCACCGACGCCTGGCTCGGCGCGGTCTGGGGCCTGGACTTCACCGGACACGGTCGTTCGTCGTCGCCCCGCGGCGGGGGCTACACCGCCGAGATCCTCATGGCCGACGTCGACGCCGCGCTCGCACATCTGGGCACGGCAACCGTGCTGGGCCGCGGGCTCGGCGCGTACGTGGCGTTGCTCATCCAGGGCGCACGGCCCGCGCTGGTCCGCGGTGCGGTGTTGGTGGACGGGCCCGGGATCGTCGGCGGAGGCATCGGACCGAGCGCCCCGCGGGTCACCGTCGCACCGAGCAGTCCGGTCACCCCGGATCCGTTCGCGCTCGCCGAGCTGACCGTCGACGTCCGCCCGCCCGACTACGCCGTCGATTACCTGCGGCTCGCGGTGCGTTATTCGGGACTCGGCGAACCGGTCACGTTGGCGGGCAACGTGCGCCCGCCGTGGATGGCGGCCCTGCAAGGTCTACCCGGGGTTCGCGAGCTCCCGGTGGCCGCGGCACTCGAGGACTACGCGGCCGCACCCGGCGTGGCCCTCAGGCGATGACGCCGCCCGCCATGATGAGTGCTGCATAGGCGGACTCGTCCAACGGTCGTGACTTGAGATAGCCCTGGATGTGACGGCACCCGAGGTGACCGAGTACCTCGAGTTGTGCTCGGGTCTCGACACCTTCGGCGACCGTACGGAGCTCCAGCGCACGTGCCAGTTCGATGATCGCCTCGACGATCGCCTCCTCGCCCGAATCACGACCGAGCCCGGCGACGAACGAGCGATCGATCTTGAGGATGTCGATGGGGTAGCGGTGCAGGTACGACAACGATGAATAGCCGGTGCCGAAGTCGTCGATCGCGAGCCCGACACCGAGTCGTTTGAGCTCGGCGAGCGTCGCCCCTGCACGCTTGGCGTCGCGCATCAGCATCCCCTCGGTGATCTCGAGGATGACGCGGTCGGGGGGAACGCCGGCTTCACCGAGGATCGATTCGATCCGCGTGATCAGGCCGGGGTCGTCGATCTGGCGGGCCGACAGGTTGACCGCGACCACCAAGCGCGGATCATGCTCGAGCAGGGGTCGCGTGTGCGCACACGCGGTCGCGAGCACCCAGTCTCCGATCGGGACGATCAATCCGGAATCCTCGGCGATGTCGAGGAACTCCGCCGGTGCGAGGAGCCCACGGGTCGGATGATCCCAACGTACCAACGCCTCGGCGCCGATCGTCTGATCGGTCGAGGTGTCGACGACCGGTTGGTAGTGCAGGACGAGTTCGCCGACGGCCAAGGCGCGCCGCAACGCATTCTCGACCCCGAGGCGTTGCGACGCCCGGGTTCGCAGCTCGCGGTCGAAGATCTCCCAGCGGGCCCGGCCCCGTTGCTTGGCCAGGTACATCGCCGCGTCCGCGTCGCGGATGACCTGGTCGGGATCCTCGGTGGGATCGTCGACGACCGTGATCCCGATGCTCACCGAAACCACGAACTCGGACCCGCTGATCGACACCGGTTCGGTCACCGCGGCCGAGATCCGCTCGGCCAAGTCGGTTGCGTCGGCCGGGTCGTCGAGGTCCTCGCACACGATGATGAACTCGTCACCGCCGAGGCGGGCGACGGTGTCGCCCGGTCGGACGGTCGATTCGAGGCGTCGTGCGACCAGCATGAGGAGTTCGTCGCCGGCGGCGTGACCCAGGCCGTCGTTCACGACCTTGAAGCGGTCGAGGTCCGCGAACAGCACCGCGAGATGCGACGAATTGCGCGAACTGCGCCCGAGCGCGACGCCGAGTCGGTCGAGCAACAGCGAACGGTTCGGCAGACCGGTGAGCGGGTCGTGGGTTGCCTGGTGTTCCAGGCGTGCTTCGAGGTCGGCCCGTTCGGTCATGTCGCGCGCGGTGACCGATACGACCTCGGCGACGCCGCGAGCATCACGGTGCACGTTCACCACTGCCGAGATGGGGATCGAATCGCCTGCACGGTTCGTGATCACCACCTCGCCCTGCCAGACCAGCCGGCGTTTCAGCGTCGGGATGATCGCCGAGGTCCACGTGTCGCGGTCGGTGGTCGGCAGCAGGTCGTCCGCCGTCAGGCCTTCGATCGATTCCTCGGGGTCGATCAGGAAGAATCGTCGTGCAGCTTCGTTCAGGTACACCACTTCGCCGAGCGGTGTGAACACGAGGACCAGGTCGGGGCTCGACTCGAGGATCGACGACAACCGGTTCGCCTCGTGACGCGCGGCGACCATGGAGGTGATGTCGTCGAGCGTGCCGACCGAACCGTTGGGCTCGCCGTGTGCATCGGTCAGGGGAGCGATCCGTAACGTGCACCAGCGCGTCGAACCGTCCGGGCGCACGATCGGAATGCCCCCTTCGAGTCGTTGGATCGCCGAGTAGGTCGATCCGTCGGAAACCATGTCGCCGTCGACGCCGAACGATGTCCGCCAACGATCACCGGCCACGTCGTCGAGCGTGCGGCCGGTGATCTCGCACCAGCGGTCGTTGACGTAGATGCATTCGTGGTTCCGGTCGAGTTGGAAGATCCCCAACGGCGACGACTCGGCCAACGACCGGAATCGTTCTTCGCTCGCCTCTCGGGACCGGTTTGCTTCGACGCGATCGGTGACGTCCCGATACGCGGCGACGATCCCGCCGATCGCGGGTTCGTCGAACCGGTTGGTCAACACGAGATCGACCCACCTGCGGGTCCCGTCCGCGTGGCCGAGCTTGGCGATCAGCCTGGTCGACGCGCCGGGGTGCTCGAGGATCGAACGAAAGGCGTCGGCGAGATCGTCGCGCTCGCTGAGATCGTCGATCCCGCCGGTTGCGTGGCCGATCAGCTCCTCGGGTTCATAACCCATCACGGTCTTCACCGTGGGGGAGACCCAGATGACGGTTGCGAGCTCGTCCATGATCGCCACCACGTCGGTGGAGTTCTCCACCAGCATCCGGTAGCGGTTCTCGCTCTCGGCGAGTGCCCGGGCACTCGAGACCTGCGCTTCGGCGTCGCGCAGGTTCAAGATGATCCCGTTGATGTCGGGATCGTCACGCCGATCGGCAGCGACGACCGCGACGTGACGCCACTGGCCCGACGTGGTGCGGATCCGGATCGGAATCGACGGTTCGGGTCCGTCGTCGAGTCGTGCCCGGTCGTAGCGCACGAGTGCGAGGTCCTCGTCGTCGGGGTGCACGAAGTCGAGCACCCTCTGGCCGACCACGTCTTCGACATCCCAACCGAGCAGTTCCGAGATCGACGGCGACGCCCAGAGCACCGTGAACTCGGCGTCGGCGATGACGGTCACCTCGAAGCTGTGGTCGACGATCGCCCGTAGTCGTCGTTCGCTCTCTTCCAGTTCGAGCCGAGCCTCGACGCCATCGGTCCGGTCGTCGAGATTGACGACGACGCCGCGGATCGCAGGATCGGACCGATGGTCCTCTGCGGTCCAGTGGATCCAACGCCGCGTGCCGTTCGCGACGCGTTGGCGGACCGTGATGTCCGCGGGGCCCGGTTGCGACCGCGCAACTGCGAGCATGTCGTGGAGGCCGGGTCGATCGGCAGGGTCGACGTCGGCGACGAGGTCGGCACCCGACACCTTGTCGGACTCGAGGCCCAGGACCTGTTCGAGGGCATGCCCGGGACCGGCGACGCGGTCGTCGTCGCCGAGCACGACGACCCCGCTCGAGGAGTTGCGCATCAACGCAGCGAATCGGGCTTCGCGCTCGCGCAGGGCGGCTTCGGCGCGGACCTGGTCGTCGACGTCGCGGAGGGCGACGACGCGGAACTCACCCCCCTCGGGGTCGCGTTGACTCGTTCCGGACTGCACGGTGCGGACCGCGACCCATCGGGGTGGACCCGTCGTGGATTCGAACTTGACGTGGCACACCGTCTCGGCAGGACCCGACCACCACGCGTCGAACGCTTCGAGGGAATCCGGCGTGAGCAGCTCGGTCATCGGCCGAACCGTGATCGAGTCGGGCGAACGTCGGACGAGACGTTCGGTCGATGTGCTCGCATAGCGGACCCGACCGTCGTCGCTGAGTACGAGGATCGGGTCGGCGGCCAGGTTCAACGCGTGACGGAGTTCCGGGCTCACCTCGTCGTCGGCGTCGTGGACGTGGGGTTCCTCCAGCTCGCGTATCGCGGTCACGAACGAGCCGAAGTCCGGATCCGCCGAGAGGTCGCGCGTCGTCACCTGGAACGTTCCCCAGGTTCCATCCACGCGGAGCGCTCGCACGACGACCCGCACATATGGCTCGGATCCGGTTGCCAGGCGGCTGAGCAGGTCGACCATCTTGTCGCCGTCGTCGGGGTGCAACAGGTTGCCGAACGCGCTGAAGAACTCCTCGGAGGTCATCCCGAAGATGCGGGTCACCCCCGGCGACAGAAAGGTCGGTTCCGCTGCGGTGGCCATCAGGAAATGGTCCTCGAAGGGGTCGGTGAGCATCTCGGCGAGTGGGCTGATCACGATCGGTGGTTGCGCATCGACGGGGACGAGCCCCGCGTTGTCGGTGAACGCCTGGCTCGGTCGGATCCGTGCACGCAGGCCCGGTCGGTCGTGGTGGTGTTGAAGTTCGCATGCGACCGGAGCCCACCCGGAAGCGTCGGACCCGATCCGAACCCGGATGTCGACGACGGCGTCGTCGGTGGAATCGAGGACCGCGGCGAACACCGTCGACGCGACGGCCAGGTCGTCGTGGTGGATGTGGCTGGAGGCCGCGTGCCCGACGAGGTGCGTCGGCGCGATGCCGAACGTCGATTCGGCGTCGCCAAGGGCACCGATGATGACGCCGTGTGCGTTCAGATCGAGTTCGACGAGCGGCCGGTCGTCGTCGCCGGTATCGACACTCACCTGATCACCCCCCCGGGTGCGGGACCGTACAGGGGAGATCCTACGTGGGAGCCGACCTTCGATGTCGGCCGTGGTCGCGTCGAGGGCCTTGCGGCCGTCGCTCAGGCGACCCGATGGGCGACGTACCAGGCGAGCCCGGCGAGCGCGTCGATCACCTCCGGATCGACGAGCGCGGGGTCGAGCGCGCCGATCGCTTCGGCAGCGAGGTGATCGACCCGTGTCTCGATCGCGGCTTTCGCCCCGACCGAGACGAGCACGTCCTGGATGCGTGCGACACCCTCGTCGTCGAGTCCGGCGTGACCCGCGGACTCGATGATCCGCCGGTCGGCGTCCCCGGCCCGGGCGAGTCCCTCGGCCAACAGCGTGGTGGGCTTGCCTTCGCGCAGGTCGTCGCCGACCGGTTTGCCGGTGTGCGCCGTTTCACCGAACGCACCCAACAGGTCGTCACGCAGCTGGAACGCCTCACCGAGGGGTTCGCCGTAGCCGCTCAGCGTCTCGGCGAAGCCGTCGAGTCCCCCGGCGAGGGCCGCCCCGAGATGAAGCGGACGTTCCACGGTGTACTTGCCCGATTTGTAGCGCGCGATCCGGCGGGTGCGTCGAGGGTCTTCTTCGCCACACGCCGTGCCGTGCAGGTCGAGGTACTGTCCGGCGTTCAGCTCGACCCGGAGCGTGTCCCAGACCCGGCGGGCATCGCGGTTCGCATCCACCATGAACTGATCGGCGTACACGAGTGCAAGGTCACCGATCAGGATCGCGACGCCTTCGCCGTAACGCCGGGGCTCACCTCGCCACGTTCCCTCCTGGTGTGCGTCCGCGAAGGTGAGGTGCGCGGTCCGCCGCCCGCGCCGCACCGAGGAGCCGTCCATGACGTCGTCGTGGATGAGCGCGAACGCCTGCAACAACTCGATCGCCGCTCCGGCATCGACGACACCGGTGTCGTCGGGGTCGCCGCCCGCCGCGATGTTGCCCCAGTGACAGAACGTCGGGCGGATCCGCTTCGCCGGCGCGAGCGTCAGATCCGACAGTGCCTGCAACGGATCGGCCAACGCACCGTCGAACGCGCTCCAACGGGCCACCTCGTCGGCGAGGAACGGCTCGAGGCGTGCTTCGACACGCGCCGCGACGACCGCGAGGCTCGGTGGGGCGACCGGGGTGTCGACCGGCGTCGAAGTCACGATCTCGCAGGCTACCGGTGCAATGCGGACTCGGCGCCATCACCCGTGGTGGCCCCGGCGTTCCCTACACTGGGATCGGTCCTGCCCGTTGCCGTCACGATCCGAGGTGTCGATCATGTCGACCCGTCGTACCCGCCACCTGGTCTGCGTCGTGACCGTGGTCGCGCTGTCCGGTTTCGGATGTTCGTCGAGTACATCGTCGGCCCGTTCGACGACCACCGCTCCGACGACGGGTGTGTCGAGCACGACGTCCGCGCCCGTCGACACGCTCGCGCCGCCCACGGTCGCGACGGGCAACGAGGCGACCGTTCATGCCCTCGACAACGACTTCGACGCGAAACACCTGCAGGTCCGGGTCGGGACGACGGTGACGTTCCTGAACATCGGGCACAACAAGCACAACATCATCCCGGACAATCCGGACCAGGCGAACTTCTCGAAGTCCGAAGACGATTTCCCGAACGGGTCGAGCTACACCTTCACGTTCACCAAACCCGGTACGTATCCGTACTACTGTTCGCTCCACGCCACGCCGACCGCCGGAACGATGCGTGGGGTCATCACCGTCACCCGCTGAGGTGTGACGGCGACGCCCCCGAGACTCGCCGACGGTCACCACGACGCATCAAGGGGAACCGACATGACCATGCCGAAGCGATTCTTCGTTTCACTGACCGCTGCGTTGTTCGCGGCCGCGTTGTTCGCGAGCTGTTCGTCGTCGGGTTCGACATCGACCAGGTCCGGGTCGACCGTGTCGGCCGCGTCGTCGACCACCGCGATGGTGACCGGCAAGACGTTGAAGGTCCCGTCCGCCTACCCGACGATCCAGGCCGCCGTGGACGCCGCAAAACCCGGCGACCTCGTGCTCGTCGCACCCGGCGTCTACAACGAGGGTGTCAACGTCACCAAGAACCGGATCGTGATCCGCGGCGAAGATCGCAACAAGGTGATCCTCGACGGCAAGTTCTCGTACCAGAACGGGATCCGGGTGCTCGGCGGCAACGGCGTCGCGGTCGAGAACATGACCGCCCGCAACTACACCTCGAACGGCTTCTACTGGACGGGCGTGAACGGCTACCGCGGTTCGTACCTCACCGCCTACAACAACGGTGACTACGGCATCTACTCGTTCGATTCGGTCAACGGGCTGTTCGATCACGACTACGGCTCGGGCAGTCCCGACGCCGGGTTCTACATCGGCGGTTGCAATCCCTGCAACGCGTTGCTCGACCACGACGTCTCCGAGTACAACGGCCTGGGGTACTCGGGTACGAACTCCGGCGGAAACCTGATCATCGCCAATTCGATCTTCCGTCACAACCGTGCCGGGGTCGTCCCGAACTCGGGCAGTTACGAGAAGTGCTATCCCGAGCGCGGCAACATCATCGTGGGCAACCTCGTGTACGACAACAACTACGACTCGGGCCCCGCGATCGACAACGCGCGGCTCGCCCAGGAGAACGGCATCCTCGTGGCCGGCGGTCGTGACAACCAGATCCTCCG
>JAFDWI010000210.1 GCA_018268545.1 Actinomycetota bacterium | reverse complement strand
TCTCGGGGTCGAACAGGTGCAGGTGCCCGGGCGTGGGCGTCAACTCCACCGCCGCGTCGATCGACGGGATCGGGAGGTCGGCGCTGCGACGCACCGACACCGACACGCCCGCGACATCCACCGCGATGACGGCCTCATGCCCGAGCCATTCGACGCCGTGGACCGTGCCACGCAACGCGCCCGCCGTGGGTGATGCGTCCGCACCGCCGACCGTGAGGGTGAGTTGCTCGGGTCGCACGCCGACCACCACGTCACGTCCGGGCGCGACGTGTGCGGCATCGTCGGCACCGAGAGCGATCTGCCCGGCGTTGCCGACGACCGCATGGCGCCCGTCATCGGCGATGCGCGCGTCGATCGTGTTCATCGGGGGGGTCCCGATGAATCTCGCGACGAACAGGTTCGCCGGTCGTTGGTACACCTCTTCGGAGGTGCCCACCTGTTGCAGGCGACCATCGCTCATCACCGCGATCCGGGTCGCCATCGTCATCGCCTCGACCTGGTCGTGCGTGACGTACACGACGGTCGTCCCGACCCGTCGATGCAGGTCGACCAACTCGGCACGGGTCTGGGTGCGCAGCTTCGCGTCGAGGTTCGACAGGGGTTCGTCCATGAGGAACACCTGCGGTCGGGCGACGATGGCGCGAGCGAGCGCGACGCGTTGGCGCTGACCTCCCGACAGTGCGCCCGGCTTTCGTTTGAGGTACGGCTCGAGGTCGAGCATGCGGGCGGCTTCGGCGATGCGCTCTTCGCGCTCGGCTCTGGTGAGCTTGCGCGCGACGGTTTCGCCGTCGACGACGTATTCACGCACGGTGAGCGGTGATGCGATGTTCTTCGCGACGCTCTGATGCGGGTACAACGCGTAGGACTGGAAGACCATCGCGACGTCACGCTTGCGTGGGTCGACGTCGTTCACGACCCGATCGCCGATCGACAGGGTGCCCTCGGTGACGTCCTCGAGACCGGCGATCATTCGCAGCGCGGTCGTCTTGCCACATCCGGACGGCCCCAGCAACACGAGGAATTCGCCGTCGGCGATCTGAAGGTCGAGGTCGGCAACGGCGGTCACGTCGCCGTACCGCTTGACCACGCCGTCGAAGGTCACACTTGCCACGAGGTCGGCCTCCCGAGGTCGCCGCTCTGATCCGTCATGGTCACCGTACGTTCGAAGTCAGACTAGACGGCGTGGTCCGGTCGCCGACCGGATCGTCGCAGCGCTTCGACCGAAGGAACCACGTAATACGACCCGGTCACGGCGGTCGTGAAGTCGGTCAGGCGATCCTTCACCCCGTCGGTGATGCCGGCCATGCGCTCGAGCATCGCCTGTGGGATCGCGTGGTCGCGGGCGAAGGCCACGAACTGCAGTCCGTGGCCGCGCACGTCGCCGATCGGGATGCTGCGGCGGAAGATCTCGAGTTCGGTCCCGTCGGCCCCGTCGATCTCGACGCGGGCGATGTGGGCGTCGACGGGCATGTCGGCCTCGTCGAATTCGACGTCGTCAGCCTTGGTGCGGCCGAAGACCTTCTCCTGCTCGGCGACCGGAAGTGCGTGGAGCGAATCGAGGTCGTGGATCCAGCGTTGCACGAGCGCGATGCTCGCACCCGCACCGGGCCCACCCGGCGCGACCGCAGCGACCGCGGCGGCACGATCGAGGGTCGGGTTGCCCGTTCCATCGACGAACCCCGACAGGTCGCGACTGTCGTGGTAACCGAACCCGTCGACATCGTCGGCGAGCTCGGCGATGTCGGCCAGCGCCGCGACGACCGCTCTCGCGGCATCGAAGTTCACGTCTCGCGCCCCCGAAGCGATCCACACCCACGCATCGTGCTGGGTTGCCGGAAACACCACGCCGTCGGGGCCTTCGATCGTCGCGAAGTCACCGGCTCCCGCTGGGCATGCATCGGGCGCGATCTGTTGCCACATCCTCGGGCGCACGCCGACCACGAGATTGCATCCGTTGATCGTCGACCGTTGATCATCCAGCCCTGCGAGCACCGTGACCAGTTCAACCGGCTCGACTCCGGAGCGGAGGTCGAACTCGAGGTGGGTGTGCGCCGTGGTCCCCAGCGCGTAGATGCCCGGTTGCGAGGTTGCCATGGAACGACCGTACAAGATCGCCGCGGAACGCTCCCGGGGGCGGGTCGATCAGTCGCCGAGGGTCCGGTAGCCACCCCGGAAGAACACCAGTGGCGTGGTTTCGCGGTTCACTTCGAGGCGGAGCACGTCGCCGAGCACGATCACGTGGTCACCCGCGTCGATCACCGAGCCGATGGAGCAGTCGACCCATGCGAGCGCCTCGTTCAACATCGGTGACGAGCTGTCGGGTGACGTTCGCCAACCGAGGCCACGGAACTTGTCCGCGCCGCTCGACGCGAACACCCGCGAGACCGCCTCCTGGTCGGACGCGAGCACACTCGCACAGAAGGCTCCCGAAGCACGGACATCCGGGAAACTCGTCGAGGTCTTCGCTGCGCAGAACCCGACGATCGGCGGTTCGAGCGAGACCGAGAAGAACGTTCCGACCGCGAGTCCCACCGGCTCGCCGTCGTGGAGCGACGCGATGACGGTCACGCCGGTCGGAAGGTGGCCGAGCACGCGCCGGAACTCCGCCGAGTCGAAACCTGCGTTGATCGGTTCGTACGGATCGGACACCGAGTCGAGGCTCCTGGCTGATGCGAGCGGGTGGGGACGGCCCGCGAGGCTACCGGTTCGCTGCCCTGGCGAACGTGACCTCGTCGACGCCGGACAACTCGAGTTCGTGACCCTCGATCGCGGTGAAAACCTCGACTCCGGACGATTCGGCGGCACGGCGGGCATCCCGGAGCATCGAGTCGAGCCGTGCGTCGTCGTGCGACGGATCGTGATGGAACAGTGCCAGTCGCTTCGCCCCACACGCCGCCGCGACCGTCACGGCGTAGTCGACCGTGCAGTGTCCCCAGTCGGCCTTTGCCGGGAACGACGCGGTGTCGTACTGGGCGTCGTGGATGAGCAGGTCCACTCCGTCACACAACGCGAGCACGTCGTCGGCGACGGCTTCGGACCCGATGCCCGGCTGCTGATGGTCCGAGACGTACGCGACCGACACCCCGTCGACGTCGACCCGGTAGCCGAAGTTCCGACCGGTGTGCGGCACCACCGCGGCGGTCACCGTCACATCACCGATCGGAAACGAACCGGGTTCGATGTCGTGGAAACGGATCGTGCCTGCGAGCTCGTCGGCGGTGACGGGAAAGAACGGACGACACATGAAACGATCGAACGCGGCACCGATGCCGAGACCGTCGACGACGGGGCCGTACACGTCGAGCTGCGCACCGGCGCGGAGCACCGGGTCGAAGAACGGAAGTCCCTGGATGTGGTCCCAATGCAGGTGGCTCACCAACGCATGCCCGATGAATGCCCGGTCGACCGGCCAGACGCGTCCCAGGTTCCGGAGGCCCGTTCCCAGATCGAACACGATCGGCTCGCGCTCAGCGCGACACACCGAGACACACGCGGTGTTGCCGCCGTACCGCTCGTTCGGCAGGCACGGTGACGGTGTCGACCCTCGAACCCCATGGAAACTGACCGTGACCACGCACGACCCCCAACGTCGGATCCAGTTGCCGGAACGACGAGAACACGTTCCGATACCCGGCCGACCCTACCCTGTCGGCCACCGGCGCTGGTCCGATCGTGACAGGCGTCACCTCGTGCCGTGTCAGGCAACATGTGCCCTCTGTCAGGACGGCCCTTGTCGCGCCTCGCGGCGTCCTCGTCCTCGGCGCAGGTGTGTGTGCGCTTTCGTCCTGCGTCCTTGCGAGCCACGACAATGACCCGCCCTGACATCGCAGACGTTGCCTGACACGGCACTCGTCACGTGGTCGGTCGGTACCGTCCGAACTGCTCGGCCAGCGCGTCGACGAGTTCGCCTTCGGTCGCGCCGACGGCGACGGCGTCGATCAGCGCCGGCATCACGTTCGCCTCGGAGTCCGCAGCGACACGACCGACCTCGGTGAGTGCACGGGCCACGGCCGCGGTGTCACGAAGGGACTTGACCTCGCCCAGGCGCTTGACCTGACACTGTTCCTGCTCGGCGGTGATCCGCAACAGCTCCGGGCCCGGTTCGTCATTGCCGTCGGTGTGGGCGTTCACACCGACGATGATCCGCTCACCGCGTTGGATCGCCCGTTCGGTCGCGTACGCCGACTCGGCGATCGCGTCGACGAACCAACCGTCGTCGACGGCGGCGAGCACTCCGTCGAGCATCGAACCGCTCCCCAGCGTGTCGAGATGCTCGAACATCTCGTTCGCGGCCTGTTCCATCGCGTCGGTGAGCGACTCGACGTACCAGGAGCCACCGAGCGGGTCGATCACGTCGGTCACGCCGGTTTCGTGTGCGATGACCTGCTGGGTCCGCAACGCGATCCGGACGGCCTTCTCGGTCGGCAGTGCAAGGGCCTCGTCCATCGAGTTGGTGTGCAGGCTCTGGGTTCCGCCCAGTACCCCCGCGAGCGCCTCGATCGCGGTGCGCGCGATGTTCACCTCGGGTTGTTGCGCGGTGAGCGACACGCCGGCGGTCTGCGTGTGGAACCGGAGTCGCATCGCCGCGGGGTTCGTGGCGCCGTAGCGGTCACGCATCCACGTCGCCCAGATCCTGCGCGCGGCCCGATACTTGGCGATCTCGGCGAAGAAGTCGGTGTGCG
>JAFDWI010000020.1 GCA_018268545.1 Actinomycetota bacterium | reverse complement strand
GAGCGTCGGGGAAGCGACTTACGGTGGTCTGATCGGCTCGCCGCATGTGGTCATAAATTTGTGTAATGTGACTACATGGACGTTGGGGTGCGAGAACTCAAAGCCAAGTTGTCGAGCTACCTTCAGCTCGCCGCGGGTGGTGAGGGGATCACCGTGACCGACCGCGGTCGACCGCTGGCGGTCCTGGCTCCGATCCCAGACGCCATCGACCTCGCGGAAGCGGCGCGTGACGGCTGGGTTACCGAGGCCAATGGCGAACCGCTTCCCGTCGTCCGGCGTTGTGCCTCGATTCGGTCGGTGGCGTCAGCCCTTGCCGAGGACCGCGACGAGTGACGACCTATGTCGATACGAGTGCACTGTTGAAGCGCTACATCGACGAGGCCGACTCTGAGCGGGCAGAGGCGCTTCTCCAGTCCGAACGACAGTTGGTCACGGGTCGTCACACCGTCGTCGAGGTGCGTCGAAACCTGGCACGACTCTTGGCACCCGAACATCTGACGGGCGCGCGGCAAGCCTTTCTCGCGGATGTCGATCGATTCTCGATCGTCGAGTTGGACGCTCGAACCTGTGAGGTCGCCGCCGATGTGGCCGAGCGGACGGGATTGCGAACGCTCGACGCGCTCCACCTCGGCGCGGCACTTCGCATCGGGACGCGTATCGGTTTCTTGACGTTCGACGTGCGGCAAGCCTCCGCAGCGCGGTCCCTCGGGTTTACGGTGGTGGGTGCCTGACACGACCTTCCGGTGTGGGCGGCACCGGTTGGCGGCGGAAGTCGAAGGGCCGCTCGGGGTACGTCGCCGGCGCGGTTGCTCAGTCGTCGGCGATGTGGTCGCGGAGCGCGTGCCGGTCGAGTTTGTGGCCGGCGGTCAGCGGCAGGGTCTCGACGACGACCACGTCCTCGGGGAGTTTGAACCGGGCCAACTCGTCGGCCGCGAAGCTCCGCAGATCAGCCAACGTCGGCGGGTGGCCAGCGTCGACGGGCACGACCACTGCGACCCCCTTGTTGCCCATCACGTCGTCGGGGCGGGGAACGACCGCCACGTCACGCACGGCCGGATGGGTGGCGAGCACGGCCTCGACCTCGACCGGGTAGACGTTCTCGCCGCCACGCAGGTACATCTCTGAGTCCCGCCCGACCAGGTGCAGACAGCCGTTGTCGTCGAGCCAACCGAGATCACCGGTGTGCAGCCAACCGTCACGAAGCGATCGTGCGGTCGCTTCCGGGTCGTGCCACCAGCGGTCCATCGCGGCATCCGATCTCAGACACACTTCGCCGACCTCACCGGTGGGAAGGTCGCGTCCATCGTCGCCGCGGATCGCGAGGCCCATCCCGGCGCGGGGCCGCCCCACGGTGTGCAGGGCCTCGGCGTCGGGCGCGTCGAACGCGGTGCCGGTGCCGACGCCGCCCGACTCGGTGGACGAGTACCGGATCGAATACGCCGCGCCGAAGCGTGCACGGGCCTCGGTGACCAGCGCGGCCGGTGACGGTGCGCCACCCATGATGAGCGCCTGCACTGCCGAGAAGTCGCGTTCGTCGAAGCGAGGGTCACGCAACATCAGGGCGACCTGCGGGGCGACACCGCCGATCACGGGCATGCGGGTCGCCTCGACGATGTCGAGCACGTCCGCGGCCCGCCAGCGGTCGAGGATCAGGAGTTCCGCGCCGGTGCGCACGTACCAGCAGAACTTCGTCATGAACCCGACGTGCGCGAACTGCGTCCCGGCGAGCATCGGTCCGCCGCCGCCCCAGTCGTCGGCCCGGTCACCCAGGTCGTAACGGGTCACCGCGGCGAGCTGCCGGTTCGTGAACACGGCGCCCTTGGGTCGGCCGGTGGTGCCCGAGGTCAAGACGATCGCGACGTCACGGTCCGGGTCGACGGCCAGCGGTACCGGTGGGGTGCCGTCGGTGATCCGCAGACCGGCGAGCACCGCGTCGGGCTGGTCGGCACGGCCGACATTGACGACGAGGTCGCCGTCCAGGCGGTCGGCCAGATCCGCCTGGGTCAGCACCAGTCTCGGCTCGGCCACGTCGCACCCGATGCGTCGCTCCGCGGGTGCGAGCACGGGGTTCACCCCGACGGCGATCGCCCCGAGGCGTGCCAACGCGACGTAGGCGACCGCGTATTCGCACCCGGAGGGCAGGACGAGCGCGACCACGCCACCGGCGCCGATCCCGCGGTGTGCCAGGCCCGCCGCGGTCTCGTCGGCGAACCGGTCGAGCTGCGCGTAGGAGAGCGACCAGCCCTGCGGCGTGGTCAGTGCGGGTCGCTCGCCGAACCGACGAGCGGCCTCGGCGACGATCGTGCCGAGATCGGGGTCTGTCACGGACGTCGATCGTAGGCGTGCTCAGTAGCGCTCGAAGCGTGCGCCGAGTTTCCGGAAGTCGTCGGGGTCGCTGGTCAGCACGAATGTGCCGAGCGCCTGGGCGATGACCGCGATGTGAGCGTCGACGACATCGGCGGTGTCGGTTGCCGCGAGGCGTCGGCCCACTGGTCGTGCGTCGTCGAGCGCGTGGATCTCGAACACGCGTGTCGCCCGAGCAAGGTTCGCCTGCGTGGCGGGGTCGCGCCACACCTGTGCGAGCACCGGGTGGGTCGTGTGCAGTTCCTCGCCCCGCTCGAGTGCGCGCTTGATCAACGCCCACAGGCGTGAGTCGATCCGTTCACCGTCGACGATGAACGGCCCCGCGTCGATGATCAACGTGGGGCGCCTTGTCGGTCGAGCACGTCATCGGCCCACGCCAGGTGCGCTGGGTCGATCGGCCCGGTGGTGGCCTCCTGCTCGGTGATGAATTCGAGCAACGCCTGGTTCCGGCGCCGCCGCACCACCTGGGCGAGGAGGGACCGTTTGATCGCCAGCGTCTTGGTTCCGTCCACACCGACGAGTTCGTCGAGCGCGGCTTCGGTCTCGTCGTCCAGGTTGATCGTCGTCTTGGTGGCCATACGTAGATGGTATCCGATATGTAGAAGTATGGCCCGCGTCAGCGGCGACCGTTCAGCGGATGCGGGGGTCGATCCGGGCGCCCGAGGCGAACACCTTGGACCCCTCGTCCATTGCCGCCTCGGTCATCCCCAGGTGGAGGAAGGTGTTGCCCAGCGACGCGGCGACCGCGGGCGACACCTCGCGGGCGGCCCACATGGTGCGCACGGTCGCCATCAGCGCACCCAACGGCTGGGACGCGATCTCGGAGGCGACCGTCGCCGCCGTCGATGCCAGCTCGGCACCGGGTACGACCTGGGACACCAGACCGATCTCGAGGGCGCGCTGGGCGCTGAGGCGCTCGTGGTTGCCCGTGAGGGTCATGCGCATCACCTCGCCGAAGGGCATGCGGCGCATCATCGACATGGGCTCGAACACCGCAGGCATCCCGTAGGTGACGTGCGGGTCGAAGAACGTCGCATGTTCGGCGGCGATCAGAAAATCACATTCGCCCAACAGGTAGAAGGCACCGCCACACGCCATGCCGTTGACGGCACCGATCACCGGCTTCCAGACGTCGTTTGCCCGAGGGCCGAGGAGCTTTCCCGGGTCGTCGTAGGTGTAGGGGGTGAAGTCATAGTCGGCGCCACCTTCGGAGGGCACGAAGTCCCGGTCGACGCCGGTGCAGAACGCCTTGTCACCGGTCGCCGTGATGACGACCACCGACACCGAGTCGTCGTGACGCACTTCGGCCCATACGGCGGCCAGTTCTTCGCACATGACCTCGTCGAATGCGTGGTACCGCTCGGGTCGGTCCAAGGCGACGGTCGCGACCGCCCCGGTCACGTCGTAGCGGATGGTCTCGTAGGCGTGGTCGCTCATCGGCGAATCACGCTAGTGCGGCTTCAATTGCCGGCTTGGCTGACCGCGCTTCCGACCGTCGAGAACTTCGACGACGCCGGCTGGTAGTCGAGCGACGAGCCGGATTTCACGACGAGCGCGACGACCGAGAGGGCGAGAGCGATCGTCGCGATCGCGACGGCCACGAGCGACAGGATCGTCGAACGGTTGTTGGGTGGAATGCCGACCGCCGAACGCGGAACGCCGGCTCCGATGCCGGCCGTCGAAGGCGCAGCCCCGACCCCGACTCCGACCGGCGGGGCAACGCCGACACCGGGACCGGGGCCGGCCGGTGGCCCGGAGGCAACCGGCGGT
>JAFDWI010000209.1 GCA_018268545.1 Actinomycetota bacterium | reverse complement strand
TCCAACAGATCGATGCCACGGCGGCGGTCATCGGCGTCACCAGTGCCATCGCGGGGTGGGTGAGCACCAGGTAGTTGCCCACCGCTGCAAGGATCAGGATCGCCGGCCCGTCGTCGCACGCGACCGACCATGCGGCGACGAGAAACGTGAAGAACGGCAAGGTGACGGCCTGCACCGGCGTCGGGTCGATGATGAATTCACTGCCCAAGGTCAGGAGGAGTGATGCGACGATCGCCGATGCGAGGATCGCGCCCCGACTGCCGATGCGTCGGTGAACGAGCCACAGCGCTGCCAGGAGGGCGACCGACTGGATCGCCGCCATCCCCAATGGCGTCCCCCAAGCACTTCCGAAGAGTCGAACCGGAACGGCGAGCAGGTAGAACTGTGTTGCTCCGAGGTAGCTGTAGGGGTCCGCGGAAGCCGAAGACGACGCAACCAGTCCGTACAGCGGTGGATGTGCCGAGAACACGTCTCGAACCCGAGCAACGGTCGTCGCGGCATCCCACGTCGGTTCCCAGTGGTCATGTCCTGCACGTATCGCGGCCGTCCACAGCGGGATCAGCGCGATGAAGGCGCTGGCCAACGCCATCCGACGATCGCGCACCTCCGTCGGATGTTCAACCGCTTCGACCGTGGCCGACTCAGATGGCTGTGCCGACACGAGCGCCCTCTCTCGCCCGGTTCGCGCGTCCAAGAGGACCTCGCGACCCCGACCGGCTCCGCGGAACCCTCGGTGCACGGTGCGACGCACCACGTCGGCGGTCCGCTCCGCGATCTTCAGAGTCGAGGGTCAATCGCTGCCCAGCCAGGCCGGCGCGCGCTCCAGGAGGAAGCCCGACACGTCGTTGCAGCGGTCGAGGACGTCGCAGAGCTGCTCGGTTCCCATGAAGACCCGTGCGAGCGACACGCCGACCGTCGAGGTGACGTTCACCGCGCGTTCGGCTGCGTCGGTGACCGACGCGAAACTGTCGATCGCGGAGACCTCGACGGGCAGGATCGGACCGCCCACGCCGGCGAGATCGGTCGCGAGGACCAACAGATCCGGGGGATGCAACAACGGGGGAAGGGCCCAGTTGAAATGCAACGGGAGGCTGTAGGTGTCGGGCGGTTCGAGGTCGTCGTCTTCGAGGCTCATCACCAGATCCTCGAACGCGAATTGGGTCCGCGGATCGATGTCGAGCGCCAGGTGCAGATCGAGCGGGCCACCGCAAGCTTCCTCGGGATGCACGTCGACCTCCCAGGACTGACGCAACGAGTAGCTCTCGATGAAGTGGCGCTCGTCGTGCACGTGGAAGCCGTGGTCGACGGCGTGGTCCTTGAGGTCGGCGACGAACCCGGCGATGTCGATCACGGACATGTGCCCTCAAGCCTGCCACGCGGACCGTGCCGGAGTGAACCACGAGTCGTCGCGGGAGTGGTTACCGTTGCCGACGGCGCAGATCCCACCGCGAGCGCCGGAGCACCGTGTCCTCGAAGAAGCCGTCGTCGCAACCACCTGTCGAGATCGCCGACCTTGTCGAGCGCGCGGCGGACGCCGTCGTCGGGGCGCTCGACGGCTGCGCGGACTGGGGGGCGTCGGGACTTCGCGTCGGTCAGTACGCGAGCGATCTCGTGGCCGACGCGGCTGCGCACGCGGTGCTCGACGAGGCCGGTGTGGGCGTGTTGAGCGAGGAGTCCGGGCTCGTGCGTCCCGGAGCCGACGTCGTCGTGGTGATCGATCCGCTGGACGGTTCGACGAACGCGTCGCGGAGCGTGTCGTGGTGGGCGACGAGTGTGTGCGCCTTCGATGCGGACGGCCCGGTCGCCGCGGTCGTCCACGACCTCGTCCACGGGCGTCGCTACCGTGCGGTCCGTGGTGGTGGTGCCAGCTGTGACGGCGAGGCGATCGCGCCTTCGGGTGTCCGTGAGCCCTCCGAGGCGATGGTCGGCATCTCGGGTCTGCCACCGCGTGCCCTGGGATGGCGACAGTTCCGGGCGCTCGGTGCCGCGGCGCTCGATCTGTGCGCGGTCGCCGATGGCCGGCTCGACGCCTACGTGGACTGTTCGCCCGATGCCCACGGTGTGTGGGACTACGCCGGGGCGTGGTTGGTGTGTCAGGAGGCCGGTGCATCCGTCGTCGACGCGCACGGCCGGGACCTGTCGGTCCTGGATCATTCGGCCCGCCGGACCCCGGTCGCGGCGGCGACGGCACAGTTGTGTGCGGCGATGAACGCGAACCGGGCCCGGGCTTTCGCCACGGGCCCGATTGCGACCGGCTGAGGGAGCAGCGCTCGGCTGATCAGGCGGCCGTGCCGGCGCCGACGAGCTTGCGGGTGAGGTCGTTCGACGCGTCGAGGATCTGCCCGGTGAGGCTGAACGCGGCGTCGATGACCTTCGTGCGCGGGCCGTCGTCGATGAGCTCGGGGATCACCCCGTTGATCGAGTCGACGATCTTGCGAGCGGAACCGAGCGCCGCCTTCTGACTGCGTTCGACGGTGTCGACGATGCCGCTGATCCCGTTGGAAGCCGCTTCGGTTGCTGCCTTGGTGGTGGTGGCCATGGTGGGTTCTCCTGGTTCGGACCGGACGCCGGGGGAGCGCCGGTGTTCGCGAGAGTTTTGCATGTGCTTGCAAAAGTTTCCACCCTTTGGGACCGAAGTCACACCAGCGGCACGTCGGGTCGCGTCACGGTCGGAGCGTTCTTCGCTACGGTCCCGGGCCATGGCACACGAGTGGTACACCAACGACCGGTTCGGCATGTTCATCCACTGGGGGCTGTACTCGCTCGGTGCCGGTGAGGAGTGGCGGCAGCATTTCGAACGCCTCGACGCCGACACCTACGCGGCGCGCTACTTCGACCGCTGGGACCCGGACCTGTTCGACCCGGAGCGTTGGGCCGCCCAGGCGGCCGCGGCCGGCATGCGCTATGTGGTTATCACCACGAAACACCACGAGGGCTTCTGTCTGTGGGACTCCGCGCTCACCGACTTCAAGGCGACGAACACCCCCGCAGGTCGCGACCTGATCCGACCCGTCCTCGACGCGTTCCGTGCCGCGGGCCTGCGCACCGGGCTGTACTACTCGTTGATCGACTGGCACCACCCCGACTTCATGGTCGACCTGTTCCACCCGCTCCGTGACGACCCGGACGCGCTGGCCCGCAACGCCGAGCGTGACTGGCAGCGCTACGTCGACTACCTCCACGGTCAGGTGCGGGAACTGTTGACCGACTTTGGGCGCATCGACCTGCTCTTCGCCGACTTCAGCTACGACCTCGACACCGACCACGGACCGGACTCCTTCGACCGGATCCGAGGCAAGAACCGGTTCGACTGGCAGTCCGAGAAGTTGATCGCGATGGTCCGTGAACTCCAGCCGGACATCCTGGTCAACGACCGGATGGGGCTGCCCGACGGCTTCGACATCACCACCCCCGAGCAGAGCGTGCCGCCTGCCTGGCCCGAGCGCAACGGTGAGAGGGTTCGTTGGGAGATCTGCGACACGGTCGGTCGGGGTTGGGGGTATCGCCGTGACGACCCGGGGTTCAAGAGCGCCGAGCAGCTCGTTGCGCAGCTCGTCGAGGTCGTCTCCAAGGGCGGCAACATGCTGTTGAACGTCGGGCCGAACGCCCGCGGCGAGATCGATCCCGGTTCGTCGGATCGTCTGGCCGCGGTGGGGGAGTGGATGCGGGTGCACGGCCGCAGCATCTACGGCTGTACCCAGGTGCCCGACGAGCTGGAACTCACCCCACCCGACGCTGTGCGTGCGACCTGGAACCCCGAGACCCGACGGGTCTACCTGCACCTGCCACAGTGGCCCGCCCACGCGCTGCGGATCCCGGGCTGGGAGGGCAAGGTCGCCTACGCGCAGCTGCTGAACGACGCCTCGGAACTGCTGATCAACGTTCACAACCTCGTCGACGGTCCCGCGCCCGGTGAGTTGCACCTCACCCTGCCGGCCGAACGCCCCGACGTGCTCAGCCCGGTGGTCGAGCTGTTCCTCGCCTGAGGGATGCGCACCTTGTGGGTGCAGGGATCGGGGACGTGATCCGACGCCCGAACGGCTACATTGACGCGCCCGCGGGCGCGTAGCTCAGTTGGTCAGAGCACTGCCCTTACAAGGCAGGAGTCGCAGGTTCGAGCCCTGCCGCGCCCACCACATAAAATCCCAGGTCAAACAGCATAAACCGGCGGCGGACCGACCGACACTGACGGGTACCGCGGAGAGTACCGCGATTGCGCGGTACAGTCCCCACACATAGCACGCGAAACAGGATCGGTCCGTTGGCACCGTGGCGGCTGGGAACTGTCCTGGCACGAAGGCATCCGCCGGCGCTTCCGACGATTCAAGGCACCGAACAGCCGTTCCGGGCGCCGCCAAGCCGAAGCCGAACTCGAACGGATCCAGGCCACTACGGGGGAGCCGACCGTGGCCGAAATCGTCGAGGAGTACCGGAAGACCAAGTGGTCGTCCTGGTCACCGTCGACCCGGTCGACGTGGGGACACAACACCCGCCGCCTCCTCGAAGCGTTCGGGCACATTCTGGCGTGTGACCTCACCCCAGCCAGAATCGAGGCGACCTATGCGGAATGGATGACCGGCGACGACCCGGTCACCCCCGCGACCGTCCGTCGCCGCAACGTCGCCCTATCGGCTGCGTTGATCCGCGCCGAACGGCTCGGCATCATCGGAATCGCACCAACCCGCCGCGTCCAGATGTCCCGCGCCGAAACACCACCAGCAACAGACCTGCCCGACGTCGCTTCGGTCCTCGTCGCCGTCGACAAGCTCCCGGCCATGTCGTGGCTCACTGCTGCCACCCGGTTGACGATCGCGACCGGCATGCGCCGCGGTGAGCTCTGTGCGCTCCGCTGGACCGACCTTGACCTTGACGCCGGGACCGTGGCCGTCCGTGGCGCGCTCGCCGTCGACGAAGCGAACATGATCCACCGCAAGGGCACCAAGTCGAAGCGGGTCTCCGCTCTCGAAGTACTCGACCCGGGGACGGTCGCGGTGCTCGAGAACTGGCGCACCGAATCGCAAAAGCACGCGACCTTGCTTGGTGTCACCTGATCGAATACCTGGCCGGTATTCGGCGCGCACACCGACCCGTCGAAGTGGATGGATCCGGCCCGGGTCACCAAGCAATGGCTCCGCTTCCGCGACGGCATCGGGCTCGCCGGGGTCCGTTGGCATGACCTGCGCCACATCAACGCCAGTGAGCTGATCGCTGCTGAGATCGACCCGAGGACCGCCGCGGAACGTCTCGGTCACGACCCGGCGATGCTTTTTCGGCTTGACGTATAACGGCAGGGCCGATCACCGTCTACCCTGCGTACCCAACATCCGCAGCACCATCCGTAGCCGTCTTGGCAGTCGCGTGACGTAGCCCTCGGAGCACCGCGTGAGCGACACTGTGGGTGACGTCGTAGAACTCGGCGACATGGCGGGCCTCGACACCAGTACCGACCGACGTGAGGCGTCTCACGGTGTGGGCGAGCTCGTCGGTGGGCACGAGACGCCGGGCAGTCTCGGCGCGTACGATCGCCTTTTCGCGTTCCATGATCGCGGTGGGTACAACGATGATGGCCCGCTCGACGTGGATCAGCTCGTGGGTGAGTACGCACCGGCGACCGACCCGCCTCCACCCGGGCGCGGTCAGAGGCTCGTGTACCGCGGAACATGCCACCACGGGCCACTAACGGCGACTGTACGGCCACACACACCCCCACAATCGTTGAGGACAGATGGGCGTGCCAACCTTCGAAAGCCATTACAAGGCAGGAGTCGCAGGTTCGAGCCCTGCCGCGCCCACCCCGACGGCTGCCCGTGGCCGGTGTGTCTCGATCCCGATGTGGGGAACGGTCATGTGTCCGGGTGCCGTTGCGTGACCGGGTCAACCGCGCCCGGGGGAGCGACCGTTTGTGGCCACGTGACGGTTCGAGCCACGTGGGATAGCGTGGGCCGATGGGGACCGACACGCGGGTGTCCGCCCGTCGAGCGGTGGTGGTCGCGTTCGCGGTGCTCGCGACGGTCGGGCTCGTCGCGTGCACCAGCGCTGCGAAGCATGGCGCCACGTCCACCACGTTGCCGCCGACGGTCGCCGCCATGTGGGCGCAAACCGGTCCGTGGGTCGCGGTGGCGCCACCCACGGCCACCTACGTGCCCGGTCCCGACACGCCCCGGTCGGTACGAATCGAGGCACTGATCCAGCGTGGAAGCTCCGCGCCCGGAACCACGGTCAGCAAGGTGCCCGAAGCCGAAGACGCCGCCCAGACCCTGTACGCCGATCCGACCGTGGCCGAGCCGTGGGCCGACCGGGCCGTGATGGTCGGCCGGGTCGCCGCCTCGGACATCGATGGCGTCTTCGGCCCCTCCAAGGGGACGACGGCGGTGACGATCCAGGGGGCCAAGGGACGAGTCGGACGTTACGGCGATCTCTGGTTCGCGACGTGGCCGATCAAGGTGCCCTCGTCCTACTGCATCGCGTGCGATCAGGCGGCGTTCGTCATCGGGCACGGGCTGACCAGGGAACGCGTGCTGGCCATCGCTCGAACGGTCCGCCAGCAGCCGACCCCGCACGCGGCTGCCACAGCCTTGCCCGTCGGGCTGCGGTCGATGGGCAGCGCACCCGGTTCGCAGGGTGACGTGTCGGTCGGTGTCCAGCCCCAGGAACTCGTCATGCGCTCCGGCGCGACGCCCGCCACGTTCCAGGTCTGGTCCGGCGACCCGCGTCTGTACGCGCACCTGGCGTTCTGGGCGTCCGACGGCAAGCCCGTGGAGACCTGGCGTCGAGGCTGGACCCGGCTTGTCCAGCGGGGCGGCGTCACGGTCATCGTCTCCGACTCCGAGCGCTCCGACCCTCCGGCCCGCGACGTGCAGGCCCTGCGTGCAGCCGCCGGGGCACTCGTACCCGGCGACGCGGCAGTGGTGAAGGCCGCATTGGC
>JAFDWI010000208.1 GCA_018268545.1 Actinomycetota bacterium | reverse complement strand
TGGAATCCGATCAGTTCGGGAATGCCGCTGCGGAGGCGTTTGTCGCCGAGTGCGGTGTGGACCTCGTCGTAGCCGACGACGAGGGCGCCCAGATCGGTGCGGAGCACCGGACTCGAGGCCCGCAGCTCCGCGATGTCCCGTCGCAGGTCGATGAACAGTGGGCTGCCCGGAACCGTGCCGTCGGGTTCGGTCTCGAGCACCGATGTGAACGGGTTGCAATACGGTGCATCGGCGAGCGGTCGGGTCATGCCGTGACGCTACTGCGCGTTCCGATCGCTTGCTGCTGCGGCCTGTCCGGCCAACACTGTAGAGATAACCGACTCGACGAAGCGGTCGCGATCCGCTTCGTCGAAGGCGAACCCCATCAGCAGCACCTCGGCGACACCGTGGACCGCCGCCCACATCGTCATCGCGGCATCCACGGGTTCACACGGCGCGAGCAGCCCCGCCTCGATCGCGCGTGCGGTCGCCTGCGTGGCCACCTCGACCGTGCGCGTCGCCGGCGCGAACGTCGCAACCCCTTCGACGTTCATCGCGCCGGTTCCCGGCGGGTAGCGGAACAGCAGGCGGAACAGTCGGGGTGACGCGAGCGCGTGATCCACATACGCGCGCGACAACGCCCGGATCTCTTCGAGCGGGTCGGTCGCTTCGGTCGCGTCGAATCGGGTGGCGAGTTCGTCGAAGTACCCGGTTGCCACGGCCGCGATCAGGTCGTCCTTGTCGGTGACGTAGGCGTAGAGCGCCGGCGCGGTCACCCCGAGCGACCGGGCGACGCCCCGCAACGACAGCTTCTCGACGCCGTCACGTTCGATCGCGGCGCGGGCCTCGGCGACGACGCTTGCTCGCGTCAGGGTCGCCATGTCGCCCATTCTGTCCACAGTGGGGCTCGAATCTGTCTATCCTGTCGGTGAGTAAACAGTGTTCACCCATCGAAGGAGGCACCATGCCACTGCCCCGCACGTTGTTCACCCGCGACGAACCCGCCGACGTGGACCTGCGCGTCACCGACGGGGCATGGCCCGAGGACCTGTCGGGCGAACTGGTGGTGAGCGCGCCCCACCCCACGACGTTCGGTGGCCCCCATCCGTTCTTCGGGGACGGCACGACCTATCGGCTGTCGCTCTCGCCCGGCACCCACGGCGCGGCGCCGGACCGGTTCGCATGGCGCCAACGGCGGATCGATTCACCCTCGGCTCGTCTGCGCGTCAAACGACCCGACGTGTTCACCCCGACGGTCGTCGGTGTGCAGTCGCCCTTCGGGCACACCAACGCGGCGAACACCAATCCGTTGCCCTGGAAAGGGCGGTTGTTCACCACCTGGGATGCCGGCCGACCGGTCGAGATCGACCCGGTCGGTCTCGGTTACCTCGGCGACGTCGGTCGCCGTGACGAATGGCTCGACTTCGAGGTCTCGCCCCAACCGTTGCTGCCCATGGTCATGACCACCGCGCATCCGGTGATCGACCACGAACGTGATCTCATGTGGACGGTCAACACCCACTGGGGAGCACTGCATGTCGTCGCATGGGACGGCGAGGGACCGCTGCGATCCTGGCCCGTCACCGGCGGGCTCATCCCACAATCGGTCCACACCATCACCCAGACCCGCGACTGGATCATCGTGGGGGACTGCGCGTTCAAGGTCGAACCCCAGGTGCTCACCGGCGGTGACCGCACCGAACCCAACAACCGGGTGTCACCGCTGTACCTGATCCGCAAGGACGCCCTCCTGGCGACCCCACCGGACACCGAAGTGGCCTGTGTGACCGTGACGATCGCCCCCGAGATCAACCACTACTACGCGACCTGGGACGACACCGACGGCATCACGGTGCTGTTCGAACACGTCGAGAACACCGACATCGCGATGACCCAGCAGCCCGGCGACACCGACGCGCTCGGGCGCCCGTGCGACCCGACGCTGGCGGGAATGTACGGGTTGCCGATGAGCCCGGATCGCACGTCGCTGGTCGTGTTCGACCCGCTGGACGGTTCGGTCCGCCATCGCGCCGAACAGCGCATCCCGGAACTCTTGTGGACCCGCCAGCTCAACGCGATGGACTGGAGCGACGCGGGTCGGACCAACCCGACCGTGCACCACACGGTGCACCAGGGGTGGCGACCCGAAGCGATCACCGCGAAGATGCTCGCGCTGTATGCCGATCGGATCGACACGTCGCTGTTCCCGGGCACCGAGACCGAACCGCTCCTGGCGACGTCGTCGATGCCGGACCTCGAGCTGTTGCGCACCCACGCATTCGGTGTCGACGATTTCCCCTCCTCGCCGATCTACGCGCCCCGCACCGGTGGCTCCGAGCCCGGTGGTCACGACGGGTACGTCGTGGTGCCGATCATGAACGACGCTGGTTTTCGTGTCGAGGTGTTCGACGCGGCCGACGTGTCGACCGGACCGCTCGCCACACTGTCGTCGCCGGGGTTCACCGTGCCGTTCCTGTTGCACGCCGCGTGGCTCGCCGAAGCAAACCCCGCTCCCGACGCGGAACGCGTGCGTTTCGCCGACGAGCTGCAACGCATCGATGAGCTACCCGACGATCTCGCCGCGGTCGCCCGTGAGGTCGCGGCCGAACTCGACGACGGTGTGCCTATGGGGTCGGGTTGAGCCACGCGAGCGCGGCCTGGGTCATCGCCTCGATCCCAATGTGCAACGCCAGGTCCGCGTCCGGGGCGAAACGCGGCGAGTGGTTGTACGCGATGTCCTCGGCGTAGCGGCCCTCGGCGAAGGCCTTGGCGACCTTGTCGGGGTCGGTCACCCCGACGAACCAGAACGCACACGGGCAGCCGGCTGCGGTTGCAAAACTCCCGAAGTCCTCGCTGCCGGTGATCTGGGGCGCTTCGATGACGGCGTCGTCGCCGAAGTGGGCCCGGAACGCGGCCGAGACCCGTTCGACGGCTTCGGGGTCGTTGGTGAGCAACGGCAGGGACTCGTGGTGTTCGATGTCGGGGTCGACGCTGCAACCGGCTGCCGCGCACTCACCCTTGGCGATCCGTTCGATCGCGTCGAGGACCTGCTGGCGCACGAACTCCGAATAGGTGCGGACACTCAAACCCAGCACCGCATCGTCGCCGATCACGTTCTGCTTGTCGCCGACACGCACCGAACCGACCGTGACCACGGCGGTCTGGGTCGGATCGATCTCGCGGGACACGATCGTCTGGAGCCGCATGATCACCGAGGCTGCGAGTACCGCCGGGTCGATCGTGTGCTGCGGGCTGGAGCCGTGCCCGCCGCGTCCGTGCAGCGTCACCTTCAGACTGTCGGCGGTGGCCATCGCCGGACCCGATCGTTGCATCAGCCAACCTGCCGGGGCGGGCGCGGTGTGTTGGCCGAGCGTGATGTCGGGCGTTCCGAAACGTTCGATGAAGTTGTCCTCGATCATCGCCCGTGCGCCGGCACCCAGTTCTTCGGCAGGTTGGAACACCAGTTGGAGTCGCCCCGACCATTCGTCGCGCCGGGCCATGAGTTCCGCGGCGGCACCCAAGAGCCAGGTGACGTGCAGGTCGTGGCCGCACGCGTGGGCGACGCCCACGTCGTTCCCGTCGGGGTCGGTGCCTCGCGCGGTGCTCGCATAGGGAAGGCCGGTGTCCTCGACGACGGGAAGCGCGTCCATGTCGGCTCGGCACAGCACGGTCGGTCCGATGCCGTTGTCGAGAATGCCGACCACGCCCGTCGAACCCACGCCACGGGTCACGTCGTAGCCCATCGCCTCGAGCCGTTCCGCGACGATGCCGGCGGTGCGTCGCTCCTGGAACGACAGTTCGGGGTTGGCGTGCAGGTCCTCGTAGAGGGCTCGGAGGTCGTCGAGTGAGGTGGCGTCCAGTGTCGGCATGACACCGAGTATCGCACCCCCGGTCCACCTAGGTGGCAAGGTCGCCCGGGTCGAATCCGAGGGTCCGACATGCGCCCGCCCACACCTCCGGCGGTGCGGCCTCGCCGGGCCCTCCGAGCACGTCGAGCACGCTTCGTCGCAGCACCGCCGCCGTGGCGCTCGCCGCGACGTCGTAGTTCGTTCCCGAGTCGTCCTCGGGTTCGAGCACGTTCACCGCCAGTTCCCATCGGCCCGATCCGGTGGGTGGGAACACCGCGAGCATCGCCGATCCGAGATCGGTGGCGACATCGACGAGCGGGACACCGTCCCACACCCGGAAGATCGGGCCGCCGGTGCCGACGCCCTGCCAACGGGTCCGTGTCAGGTGGGCTGCCGCATCGGGCGACAGATCACCCGAGGGGATCATGAACGTCGCGGTGCACGCATGCCACGGCCGCCGACCGTCGACGTCGATCGCGAGGAAGTCGAGTGGATCGGGTGGGTTCGGTTCCGGGTTGATCGTGATGTCCATCTCGGCGCGCCACTCGACCGCTTCGTCGACCGCGGCCGCCAGGATCCTCGTGAGGATCGACGGGACCTCGGCCGGATCCTCGGGATGCCAACCCACCGGGTCGATCGTCTCGGCGACCCCGTCGGCGCCACGGGTCGCCGGAATCCATGCCGGAGAAGACCGAGGTGTCATCGGACCGTACCGCGCATCATGACCATCGAGCCTGGCAGACTCGCGCGTCGTGCTCGCGGTCGACGTCGGAAGTCATCGGGTGGCCACCGCGCTGGTGGAACCCGACCGGGTCGTGGTGCAGCGCGTCGCAACCTCGACCGAGGCCGAACCGTGGAGCGCCTCGCGCCTCGCCGAGATCGTCGCCGACGCGTGCGCGGGAACGTCTCCGGAGATCGTCGTCGTGGCCGTCCCCGGCCAGGTCGACGAATTCCACGGCGCCGTGCAGTACTCGCCGACGTTGCCGTGGCACGACGTCGCCGTCGGATCCGAGGTGGCCGCGGCCACCGGCTGCGAGGTGCTCGTCCGACACGCGGCCCGTGTGGGCGCACTCGCCGAGTCGAACCTCGGTGCGGGCGTCGGCGAGGGCACGATGCTGTACGTGTCGGCCGGTGCGAGCATCGTCGCCGCCGGGGCACAGTCGGGTGTGGTCGTCGCCGATCACGTCGGGGCCGGCGACATCGGCGCGACCCGGATCCGCTCGGGGCCGGGCCAAGGTGGCGTGCTCGACGCGTTCGCGTCCGGCGAGGCGATCGCCCGACGTTACGAGGAGGCAACGGGCCGTCGGATCGAAGCTGCCGAGGTGCACGGCGCGATCGGTTCCGACGCCGTCGCCCGACGGATCTGGGACGACGCCGTCGATGCGCTCGCCGATGCCCTCGAGTGGGCCACGCTGCTGTTCGCCCCACAGATCGTCGTCGTCGGTGGCGGGTTGTCCGATGCGGGCGACGACCTGATCGTGCCGCTCGCCGCGGGCGTGGCGCGGCGGCTCGCGCCCCGCGCAGTACCCGCGGTCCGGCGAGCGGCTTTCGGAGCGGATGCGGGCTGGGTCGGTGCCGCGTTCGCCGGTTGGCGCAAACTGGGTCGACCGGTCGAAGCATTCGACGCGCTCCTCGACGCCCATTTCGGTGCCGACCGATGTCGTTGACGATCGCGGCCGACCGACTCGTCGGACCCGACGCGGTGACCACCGACGCTCGCGTCACCGTCGAGGGCGACCGGATCGTCGCGGTGGCGACCGGCCCGGGACCTGCCGATGTGCACACGCCATGGCTGCTTCCCGGCGCGGTCGACCTGCATTGCCACGGCGGGGGTGGCGCCGATCTCGAATCGCCGGACCGGGCCGATGTCGCGTGCGCGCTCGCGTTCCACCGCCGACACGGGACGACCACCTCCCTGATCAGTGTGGTGTCCGCACCGATCGAGGCGTTGGATCGGCGCCTCCGGCGGATCGCCGCATGGGTGGACGACGGGTTGGCAGCCGGGATCCATCTGGAGGGGCCGTTCCTGTCGGCGGTCCGTTGCGGTGCGATCGACCCGGACACGATGATCGACGCATCGCCGGAGCTTGCAGCGGCGTTGCTCGAGGCCGCGGGCGGACACCTGCGGGTCGTCACCGTCGCACCCGAACGCCCCGGTGTGATGGAGGTGATCCCACTGTTCGCCGATGCAGGCGTGGTCGTCGCCGTCGGGCACACCGACGCAACCGCCGAGCAGGTGCACGCGGCGATCGCAGCCGGTGCAACATCGACCACCCATCTCGGCAACGGCATGGCCCCGTTCCACCACCGGTCCCCGGGGCCCTTCGGTGCGTGTCTCGTCGACCCGGGTGTGACGTGCGAGCTGATCGCCGACGGGCATCATCTGCATCCCGACACGGTGCGTCTGGCGGTCGCTGCCAAAGGCCCGCATCGGGTCACCTTGTGCACCGACGCGGTCGCCGCGGCCGGCGCTGCGCCGGGCGCCTACGACCTGGGTGGCCAGTCGGTGACCGTGGCCGACGGTGTGGTGCGGCTCGACCGGTCGGGGGCGTTGGCCGGCAGCACCTTGACCATGGCGGGCGCGGTCGCGAACGCCGCCCGGTGGGGAGTTGATCCTTTGGTCATCGCCCGCGCCGCCTCGACGAACCCCGCCGCGCTCATCGGGCTGGATGATCGCGGCGTGATCGCCCCGGGCAGGCGTGCCGACCTGATGCTGTTCGACGAAGCGTGGGCGCTCGACGCCGTGGTGGCCGAGGGTGTGCTTGTTCAGGATTCCATGGCTCGCAGCACCGCGGCGCGACCTTCGCCGGATCCCTGACGGAAACCGAAGGTCCCCCGCAGCAGCAGTTCGGACGCGGCGGCGACCGCCGTGCCGTACGCGGCGTACGCGAACGCGCCGCCGATCGAGATCCGGGCGACACCGGCCTCGGCGAGTTCCGCGACCGACGGCATGCCCGGAGAGACGAGCACGTTCACGGGCAGGTCGACCTCGGCCACGACCGTTCGCACGGCAGCGATGTCTGCGAGCGCGGGCGCATAGAGCACGTCGGCCCCGGCTTCCTGGAACCGCTGCAGCCGCGTGATCGTGTCGGCGAGATCGTCGATCCCGTGGAAGCCGTTGTCGGCGCGGGCGGTGAGCACCAGGTGTGCCGGGCCGGCGTGCGCGGCTTCTGCCGCGGCGGCGACACGTTCGGCGGCGAGGTCGATCGGATACATGCCCCGGTCGCGGTCACCGGTGAAGTCCTCGATGGATGCACCCGCGAGGCCTGTGGCGACCGCACGTCGGAACGTCTCGGCGACACCGTCGAGGTCGTCGGCGAAACCGTGTTCGAGGTCGGCGGAGATGGGGACGTCGGTCGCGGTGACCATCGCGGCGCAATGCGCGAGCGCTTCGTCCCGGTCGACCCGACCGTCCAGGCGGCCCAGCGATGCCGCGAAGCCCGAACTGGTCGTCGCGAGGGCGGCGAATCCGAGCGACTCGAAGAGCCGAGCCGAACCGATGTCCCACGGATTGGGGAGCAACAACGGGTCGCCGGGGCGGTGCAGTTCGAGGAACCGGGTGCAGGCTTCGGACTGGGTCGCGGTCGCCATCGTCGGGCTCACACGTTCGCGAGCAGTGCTTCGTTCGCGCCGTCGGGCAGTTCGGTCAACGGTCGTGCGACATCGGCGATGCGCGGCCCGAAGGTCGCCGCGTGCTCGTCGAGGGCGGCCACGTCGAACCCGTAGAGCGCTGCGCAGTTCGTGGCCGTCACCCGGCGGACATCGTCGGGATTCCAATCGTGGAAGACCTGGCGCAACGATTCGGCGGTGAACGGGTAGGTGCCTTCGTCGTGGGGGTAGTCGCTGCCCCACATCAGATGGTCGATCCCGAGCGTCGAACGGATCGCCTCCACGTCTGACCGACGCGGGAAGCTCGCCCCGAACCACACGTTCGTCGCGAAGTACTCGGTCGCGGTCTTCGGCAGTACGACGTCATCGGCGAAGCGCAGTTCGCCGATCGCACCGTTGTCGCGGATGCTCGTGATCGTCGCATCGAGGTTGGCCAGCACGCCGGGCACCCAACCCGTGCCCTGTTCGGTGAGGACCACCTTGAGGCGCGGGAATCGTTCGAACACGCCCGCAAGGAGCATCAGGATCAGCGGGCGCCGCGAAAAGTACGAAACCTCGGACAACATGTAGAGCATCGCCGCGGGGTCCCGGCCGTAGCTGGGAAAACCGGTGCCGCCGTGGATGTTCACGGGGACGTCCAGGTCCTGGCACACCGCCCAGAGCCGGTCGTAGGAGCGGTCGAAGATCGGTGCGATCCAGTCGATGTCGGGGGAGACGTTCGGCAGGAGCACACCTCCCCGGAGGCCGTGCTCGGCGATCCACTGCACGTCGGTGATCGCGTCGTCGATGTCGTTGATGAAGATCTGGCCGATGCCGGCGCGCCGTGCGGGGAACCGTTCGCAGAAGTCGACGAGCCAGCGGTTGTGGGCCCGGATCCCGGCGAGGCGATGTTCGTAATCCTTGGGTTTCGCCGGTGGCGCGAACAACACGAAGGTGGGGAAGAACGGTGGCACGGTGTTGGGGAAGATCACCTCGCCGGACACACCGTCGGCGTCCTGCTGGGAGTTCCGCATGTCGTCGTCCCAGTTGCGGAGGCGGCGCTGATCACCCAGATCGTTGAACGGGTTGCGGTACTTGCCACGCCATGCGTCGAAGTCGTCCAGGTACTTCGCTTCGAGGAATTCCCGGTACTGGGCGTGGCTGCCACCGGCGTGCGTGTCGGCTGAGATGAGGGTGTAGCGGTCGTCGGACATCGGTCCTCCGGGATCGTCGGCCTACCAGAATTCTTCGAAGTGGATGTTGCCCGGGTCGCGTCGTTTGTCGAGTTTGAAGCCACGTTCGACGAGCATTTCGACGATACCGGTCTTCTCGGGGTACACGGGGGTCTCACCGGATTCGTCGGGCAATCCGATCATGTCGGGGTTCCCGCAGACGAAGACGTGGACGTTCGCCGGGTCGAGTTCGAGCCCGAGTTTGTCGGGGGTGAAGTCGGTCCGGACGACGTCCTGGATGTAGCGTTTTTCCACGTCGGGTTCCCGGGTCGGGATCGGCAGGTACGTGTAGTTGGCGAAGCGCCGCTCGAGCGCCCGGTTCTTGTCGACGTACACGAGGTCGGACCAGTGGCGTGCGGTGACCACCGAGACGATCGGACCGGTGTGGCCTTTCCGCAGCAGCTCGATCGTCATCGCGATGTTGGGTGCCTCGCCGGTGCCCGTCGACAGGAACACCAGCGGCGTGGTCGGGTCGGTGATGTCGGCGGCGGTGTAACGGCCGGCCATCTTGCGGCCCATGAACAGCCGGTCGCCGACGTCCTTGCAGGCGAGGCGAGGGGTGAGCCCGGGGACGAAGTCGTCTTCGGGTCGGACGAGGACCGCGTAGATCTCGATGTCGTCGAGGTCGTCGCAGCGGGCGAGGTCGTCGATGCCGTGGTCGACGGTCGCCCAGTCGTCGCTGGTGAACATCGGTGTCGAAACCGAATAGGACCGGCGGACGAGCTTGGCCCACTTGTCGTCGATGTCGGCTTCGAGCGCATCGTCGCAGCGTGGTTCCCAGTAGCCGAGGCCCAACGACGCATAGGTGCCGGGCACGAACGAAACCGGGCCGTCGTCGGGCTTCACGCCGAAGATCCACACTTCGTCGGTCAACCGGTCGAAGTAACTGATCGTCGCGTTGTAGTACTCGTCGGCGAGCTGCGGGCCCCATTCGGTGAGCGACGAGCGGGCGTCGGCGAAGCGCAGCGACGTGTCGATGTGATCGGGAAGCGCCACGGTTTCGGTCCTAGCGGGTCGGCGACTCGGAGCCCCCACACTATGCCCGTCGTCACGAATATGAACGACCGTCGCATGCATCCAACCCGGCGGGGCCGGGCCCGGTGGTCACCGGGGCGTCCGGTTCGAGAACCACTCCGGGGGCAGGGTGTCCAGGGCGGGGCGATCGTCGATCATGGTCGGTACGGGGTCGCCATCGCTGTCGAGCAGTGTGGGATGGGACGGGGTGGGCACACCGGCACGGCGCAGGATCGTGTGGAGCACCTCGAACGCCTGCGGGGCGAGCTGGGCGAGTGGGCGGTTCCGGTGGACCCGGACGCCCAGGTCGGCGCGGGCGACGTGGTCGAGCCCGTAACGGTCGACCACATCGATGAGCAGGCCGATGTCGACGCCGTAGCCCGAGGCGAACGGCAGGTCGACCAACGCGGACCGGCGTGCCGCGATCTCGCCCGACAGAGGCTGGGGGAACACTGTCAGGTGCGGGTGGTACAGCGACAGCGCGGGGCGCGCCACCAGTTCGGTGACCCGACCGCCGGGGAGTCCGTCGGCGCCGACCGGGCGGTCGTAGTGGCCTTTGACGAACACGCAGTTCGGATCGTCGATCAGGGGCCCGACGAGTCGGGTGACGAAACCGGTGTCGAAGTCGACGATGTCGGCGTCGACCCAGACGATCAGGTCGGTGTCGACCGCGGCGAGCGACTTCCACATCGCTTCGCCCTTGCCGCGTCGTGAACCCGCCGGTGCGAGCACCCGGGCGCTGGAGTGCACCGTTGCGCCGGCCTCGCGGGCGACCTGCGCGGTCGCGTCGGTCGATGCGTCGTCGAGTACGACGATGGCGTCGACGAGGGGGACCCCGACGACCAACTCGGCGCGGATCGCGTCGATGATCCGTCCGACCGTGGCGGCCTCGTTGTGCGCGGGCAGACAGACCGTGACGGTCGTGGTCCCTTTTGCCGCTGCGAGGGCGGCCGCGTCGATCGTCTCGACCGGGGTGATCGTCATCGTTCCCGTCGCTTGTCGAGGTCGAGGTGGCTGGTCGGGTCGAGGAGGTCCCCGTTGGTGAGTGCCCGTTGGACGCGGAGGAACGCGACGGCCTCGGCGACGTCGTGGACGCGGAAGATCGCGCCCGGTGTGACCCCGATGAAACCGATCGCGGCGAGGGTGCCCGGCAGACGGTCCGCCGGTCGTCGGCCCGTGATCGCACCGACGAAGTCCTTGCGCGACAACGCCCACAGGATGGGTCGGCCGATCGCTTCGATCCGCTCACGATGGCGGAGGACCTCGACGGACTGGTACGGGGTCTTGGCGTAGTCGATCCCCGGATCGACGATGACGGCTTCGCGTTCGAGCCCGCCCGCGATCGCGGTGTCGGTCTTCTCGGTGAGCATGTCGACGACGTCGCCGGTCACGTCGTCGTAGAGGTCCGGGTCGAGCAGCTTGTGTTTGGGCGCGACCCGCGTGTGCATGACCACGAGCCCACAACCCGCCGCGGCGCACAGCCCGACGAGTTCGGGGTACGAGAGCCCGGAGACGTCGTTGATGATCGCCGCGCCCGCGTCGATCACCGCTGCGGTCACCGCCGGCCGGTACGTGTCGACCGAGATGACGGTGTCGGGGCGCTCGGCGATCACCGCTTCCACGAGGGGGACGACCCGTTCGGCCTCTTGGGCTTCGGAGATCTCGGGGACGCCGGTGATCCCCGATT
>JAFDWI010000207.1 GCA_018268545.1 Actinomycetota bacterium | reverse complement strand
TGTTGTTCGCGAGCGCCTTGGTCGCGTTCGCGATCATGGAACGGGCGCTGATCACCCGTGACTTCACCGTCAAGTACGTCGCCGAGAACGGCTCGTCACACACGCCGGCACTGTTCAACTTCGCCGCACTGTGGGGGGCGCTCGAAGGTTCGATCCTGTTGTGGGGACTGATCCTCACGATCTATCTGTGCGCGGTGTTGTGGCGGTTCCGCAAACGCCTGGGCGACAAGTTGCTGGCGTGGGCGACGCTGGTGATGTTCGCGGTCGCGCTGTTCTTCTTCGGGCTGATGGCCACCGCGGCGAGCCCGTTCCGGTCGTTTTCTCCGCCGGCCGGGTTCGACGGTCCGGGACCGAATCCGCTGTTGCAGAACAACTTGTTGATGGCGTACCACCCGCCGTTCCTGTACCTGGGTTTCGTCGGTTTCACGGTGCCCTTCGCGTTCGCGATCGGCGCGTTGATCACCGGGCGGCTCGGCGAAGGATGGCTGGTCGAGACCCGGCGCTGGACGTTGTTCGCGTTCGCGTTCCTCACGATCGGCATCGTTGCCGGTGCGTGGTGGAGTTACGAGGTACTCGGGTGGGGGGGCTACTGGGCGTGGGACCCGGTCGAGAACGCGTCCTTCCTCCCGTGGTTGACCGGAACTGCGTACCTGCATTCGGTGATGGTGCAGGAACGCCGGGGCATGCTCCGAGTGTGGAACCTGTCGTTGTTGTGCGCGACGTTCTCGCTCACGATCCTGGGTACGTTCCTCACCCGGTCCGGCGTGCTCAATTCGGTGCATGCTTTCAGCAATTCGGGCATCGGACCCGCGCTGCTCACGTTCTTCGGCGTGATCGTCGCGGTCTGCATCGGGCTGATCTTCTGGCGGGGTGACCGCCTGCGTTCTCCGGGCCGGATCGATTCTCCGATCTCGCGGGAAGGCGCTTTTCTCGTCAACAACCTGCTGTTCGCGACGTTCGCGTTGGTCGTGTTGCTCGGCACGGTGTTCCCGTTGATCATCGAAGCGCTGAACCAGTCCGAGATCACCGTGGGTGCGCCGTATTTCAATCGCATGACCGGGCCGATCGTCATCGCGCTGTTGTTCCTGATGGGCGTCGCGCCCGCGTTGCCGTGGCGCAAGACCTCCGCGGAGACGTTGCGCCAACGCCTGCTCGTGCCTGCATGGGTCGGCGCCGGCACCGTCGTGATCGCTGTGGCGGTCGGTGCGCGTGGCATCGTGCCGCTCGTCGTGTTCGGCCTCGGGGGTTTCGTCGCCGGAGCTTCGGGTCGTCAGTTGGTGCTCGCGACGCGACGCCAGGGGATCCGGGGCCTCGTGGGGCGGACCAACGGCGGCATGATTGTGCACATCGGTGTGGTCGTGATCGCGCTCGGCGTCGTCGCATCGACCGCGTACACGCACCAGGCCGACTTCACGCTCGAACAGGGCAACACCGCGCACATCGAGGGGCATTCGGTCACCTACCTCGGGTCCTCCACGCGAACCGAAGGTAACGTGATCATCCAGGAGGCCCGTATCCGGATCGACGGGTCCAAGGTGTATGCGCCGAAGCTCAAGAAGTTCTCGAACGCGAACCAGGTGGTGGGAACCCCGTCGGTCCGCTCCACGCCGGTTTCCGACGTGTACCTCAGTGTGCTGACGCTCCCCGAGCAGGCGAACGGGACCATCACCATGCGGGTGTATGTCGAGCCGATGGTGTCGTGGATCTGGTTCGGTGGCGGCCTGATCTTCATCGGATCGTTCTTCGCGGCATTTCCCGGCCGGCGACGGGTTCCGACCGATCCGGTGTCGTCGCCGATCGGTCCGGTCGCGTCCGGTCGGACCGGTGACGACGCGCCGGGAACGTCGGAGCCGGTCGGGGCCGGGGCGCTGGACGCACGGTGACCCGACGCTCCACGACACGTTGGGCCGTCGCCGGAGTCGCGGTCGTCATCGTCGCATTGATCGGGCTGCTCGCGGTGTCCAAGACGCAGACCGACAGCGCCGCGTCGCCGTTGCTCGGCAAGACCGCACCACCCTTGGCGGGCAAGACGCTCGATGGGGGTTCGTTCGACCTCACGTCGATGCGTGGACGGTTCGTGGTGGTGAACTTCTTCGCTTCCTGGTGCCAGCCGTGTCAGGAGGAAGCGCCCGAGTTGCGTCGATGGGCACAACGCCATCAGGCGAAGGGCGACGCGCAACTCGTGAACGTGCTGTTCCAGGACACGCCTGCCGCCGCGGAACAGTTCTTCGCCCGTTACGGAGGCGCGACGTGGCCCGTGCTCGCGGTCGGCACCGACACGATCGGCCTCGACTGGGGTGTCGCGAAGGTGCCGGAGACGTTCGTCGTGAATCCCCAGGGCGTCGTCGTCGCCAAGACGATCACGACCGTCACCGAGTCGAGTCTGGACGACCTGCTCGAGCGTGGTGGCGCGACGTCGTGAGCGCGGCGAAGAAGTTCTCGTCTCGGCTTCTGCCCTGGGCCTTGTTGGCCGTGGTGATCGTCGTTGCGTTCGTCGTCGGTGCCCACTCGGCGGCGAAGCCGAGCCTCGCCGAACGCACCCGTTCGGTTGCCGACACGATCCGGTGCCCCCAGTGCACCGACAAGTCGATGGCCGCGTCCGACGCCCCGACCTCAGTGGCGGGCCGAGCCGAAATCCAGCGTCAGCTCGTCGCCGGGCGTACCCCCGACGAGGTGCGCGCCTGGTTCGCCGCGCGGTACGGCCAGGACATCCTGTTGACCCCGCCGCGGCGTGGCGTCGAAGGGCTCATCTGGATGATCCCGGTGATCGCGTTCGTGGTCGCGGCGGCGGTGTTGAGCGCAGCGTTCCTCCGATGGCGTCGGATCGGGGCCGAGACGGCGACCGATGCCGACGTCGCGGTCGTCGCGGCCGCGCTGGACGAGCTGCACACCCGTGATGTCTCCGAGGGCGACGGCTCGTGACCAGGCAGGGTATCGATCTCGATGAACTCGCGGCCCTCGAGGAACAACGCAGGTTTTTGCTGACCTCGTTGGATGATCTGGAGCGTGAACACGACGCCGGTGATCTCGACGACGACGATTACTTCACGCTCCGTTCCGACTACACCGTTCGTGCCGCGCGGGTCATCGAAGCGATCGACGAGCGCAAGGAGCTGATCGACGCCACCGATCCTGGGCATCGCGGGATCCGTCGGTTCCTGCTGGTGGTCGCGGTCGCGGCGGTGGCGACCGTCGCCGGCCTGGTCGTCGCCTCGACATCCGGAGGTCGCACGTCGAGTTCCGACGCGAGTGGTGCCCTGGTGCCTTCCAAGGAGACCAAGGCGTGCATGGACCAGATGGGAACCACGTTCGGTGTCGCTGCCAAGTCGAACAACGGCAACGACTTCGCGGCCCAGGCGGTCGCCACCCTGAAGTGTTTCACGGCTCGCATCGAGGCGGACCCCACCGACGCGGTCGCCTACACCTACCGGGGTCGGACCGAATCGTTGCTCGCCTCCCAGCTCAAGGGCATCGCACAGCCGAGCGACGTGGCCGGGTTCTCGGCACGGGCCGACGCTGATTTCAGGCGTGCGATGAAATTGGCTCCGACCTATCCCGACGTCATCGCATTCGCCGCGATGGATGCGTTGGCGAACGGCCGGCGCTCGGATGCACGTGCGTATCTCGCACGACTGGATCGCCTGCAACTGCCGGCGGCCAGCCCGGTACTCGCCATCGTGAACAACGTCCTGCGCCCAGCGCTTCAAGGATCGTCGACCTCGACCACCGATGCTTCCACCGTCGGACCTGCCGGTGTACCGACCACGTCGACGTCGATACCCACGACCACGTCGGTTCCCGGTCGCTGAGCGCGGCTGGGCCGATTCCTCAGGACCGTAACGCTCGCAGCGCTCGCACGACGTCGTTCACCGCGGTCGCGGCCGCCTCGATGTCGGCGTCGGTCGTCGTCCACCCAACCGACAGTCGGAGCGAGCGTTCGGCATCGACACCCATCGCGGCGAGAACCGGTGAAGGTTCCAGCGCTTCGGTCGCGCACGACGACCCCGAGTGTGCGGCGATGCCACGCTGGTCGAGCCCCAGGAGCACCGCTTGGGGTTCGATTCCTTCGATGCCGACACACAGGATGTGGGGCGCACGGTCGTCGGGGTCACCGAGGCGGGTGATCCCACCGGGCCCGTCTCCTCCGCACACCGCATCGGCGAGGGTGTCGATCCGATCGGCAGCCCCTCGGGCCTCGGTGGCGCGCCCCTCGCGATCGGCGAGCACCTCGGCGACGGCGCCGAGCCCGGCGAACGCGGGTACGGCTTCGAGACCGGCCCGTCGTGCCCGCTCCTGGTCACCACCGACGAGCAGCGGCTCCAAGCGGAGACCCCGGCGGACGATCAGCGCCCCGGTGCCCATCGGTGCCCCGAACTTCGGGCCCGACAGCGAGAGCAGGTCGGCGCCGAGCGCATCGAAGTCGATCGTGTCACGCCCCACACCTTGCGCAGCATCGACATGGCAGAGGATGCCTGCCTCGCGGCACAACGCGACGATCGCCGCAACCGGTTGACGCGTCCCGACTTCGTGGTTTGCCCATTGGATGTGCACGATTGCCGGGCGCTCTTTGAGTGCAACGGCGATCTCGTCGACCGGAACCCGGCCGTGTGGGTCGACGCCCACCTCGATCACGTCGCCGTGGCGCGCGGCGCCGAGCCGGACGGCGGAATGCTCGACGGCACTGATCACCTGGGCGCCGTCGCGTGCGTGTGCCACTCCCCGGCACACCGAAGCGATCGCTTCGGAGGCACACGAGGTGAACACGACCGAGCGCGACTTGGTTCCCACGAGGTGGGCCAGTTTCGTCCGTGCATCTTCGAGTGTCGCCCGGGCGGTCAACCCTTCGACATGGATGCGGCCCGGGTCCGCACCGGCGTTCGACAGCGCGTCGATGAGCGCGGCACGGCCTTCGGGCCGCAGCGGCACACACGATGCGTTGTCGAGATAGGCGCGGGTCACGGGGGGCTCAGCTCGTTGCCGACGGTTGGATCGTGATCGGTGTCGTGGTGGAGGTGACCGACGTGAAGCCGCAGTTCGTGTGGACCCACGAGTCGAGCTTGGTCTGGTCGACCGCGACCTTGTGAGCGCCGACGCGGTAGCGGGCAAGTGCCCGTGTGACGGCAGCCTGTGAGCCCGCGGTGTCGAGGTCCTGGCTGAGTTGATGGAGGGGTTCGATGACGGCATCGACGGCGTCGGCGATGTCCGCCGGCGCCTTGTGCGCCGCGGCGGCCGCGGCGGAGTCGATGGTGCGGACCTGGCGTCGGAAGGTCACGATCGGTACGTCGTCGGGGTTCGCGAGCTTTGCTGCCGCGGTTGCGACGTCGTCGTAGCTCGAACAGAACGTCGCCGGGTCGGCCTTGGGGCTCGACGAACACGCGGTGACGGCGATCACCAAAGCGGAAATGACGACAAGAAGTGACCGACGATGTGAGGTTCTCGACGTCACCAAGGGTCCTGACACGGCACGTCCATCATGACATCCGAGCCGGAGCCGCCGCAGATCTTGCCGCGGCGCGTCAGAGGTCGGGCGACCGAGGGCGCGGCACTAGGGTGGGGCGGCGCAACCGGACCGGTGCGGTACACGAGAAAGGACGCGGTGTGGACGTACGTTTGGGAGTCACCTACACCAGTAAGGAACTCGTCGTCGACGTGGGCGACGACATGGATTCCGCCGGGTTGCGCAAGGCCGTCGAGTCGGCCATGGCAGAACCGGGCGGCATGTTCTGGCTCACCGATCGTCGCGGCCGCCAGGTCGGCGTGCCCGTCGAGCGCCTCAGCTACGTCGAGATCGGCAGCCCGGACACCGGTCCACGCGTCGGCTTCGGTTCCTGAGGAATTTCTTTCGACGGTGTGACGGGCACCCTGACCATGACCACGGGGTCGATGGATCCGCTCGACCGCAAGCTTCTGTTCGTCACCGGCAAAGGTGGCGTCGGCAAGACGACGGTCGCCGCGGGGTTGGCGTTGCGGGCCGCGTCGCTGGGTAAGCGCACGCTCGTCTGCGAGGTCGACGCCAAGGGTGACCTCGCCACGTTCCTCGAGACCGGACCGCTCACGTTCGATGCGCGCGTCGTGTCCCCCGACCTGTGGGCGATGTGCATGCAGACCGAGGAATCGCTCAAGGAGTACCTCCGTCTGCAACTCAAGGTTCCGTTGCTCGCTCGCATCGGACCGCTCGCCCGAACGTTCGACTTCGTCGCGTCGGCCGCGCCGGGGGTCAAGGAGATCCTCACCGTCGGCAAGTTCTGCTGGGAGGTCCTCGAGCGGAACTATGACCTGGTGGTGGTGGACGCGTCGGCGACGGGCCACGTGGTGTCGCAGCTCGCCGCCCCCCAGGCCATCAACGAACTCGTCCAGGTCGGCCTGGTCCGGAGCCAGACCTCGTGGATGCTCGACATCCTCGGGGACCCGACCCTCACCGGAGCGGTGATCGTGGCGACACCCCAGGAGATGCCGATCGCCGAGACCCTGGAGTTGCGAGAACGCCTCGCCGAGGAGACCAACGTCGACCTGGCGACCGTCGTGGTGAACCGGGTGCTCCCGGAGTTGTTCACGTCGTCAGAGGAAGCGCTGTTCGATCGGCTCGCCGATGTGTCCGACGGGGGACCGCTCGACGGGCTCGTCGACACGCCGGGTCCACTGCTCGACGGGGCCCGCCTCGCGGTGACGTTGCGGCGGACCCAGGCCCGCCACCTTGCCCGGCTGCGCAGCGAACTGGGCGACGACATCCCGGTGTTGTACCTGCCGGAATTGTTCACCCGTGCCCACGGCGTGCGGGTCACCCGGCTCGTGGCCGACGCGCTCGGCGAGGAGCTCGACTGACATGGCGCGCGCGACGACCGAATCGACCGACACGCTCGAGGCGTTGGCCGCATCCCGGGAGGTGCTCGTCACGTGCGGGTCGGGTGGGGTCGGAAAGACGACGACCGCCGCGGCGATCGCGGCCATGGCCGCAGTCCATCTGGGGGGCAAGGTGCTCGTGCTCACCGTCGATCCGGCGCGGCGCCTCGCCACCGCGATGGGGATCGAGCGGTTCGGCAACACCGAGACACGGATCCCCGCCGAAGCGTTCACCGTCGCAGGACTGGAGCCGCGCGGTCAGTTGTTCGCAGCGATGCTGGACACGAAGGCATCCTGGGATGATCTGGTCGTCCGGCATGCCCCCGATGCGACGACCCGCGATGCGATCCTCGGGAACCCGTTGTACGCCAACATCTCCGGACGCTTCGTGCAGAGCCACGACTACATCGCGATGGAACGCCTGTACGACATCCACGCGTCGGGGCGGTACGACCTGATCGTGGTCGACACGCCACCCACCCGCAACGCGATCGACTTTCTGGCCGCCCCCGATCGCATGGCGGAGTTCTTCTCGAGCCGGCTCCTGCGCTGGTTGACCGCGCCGTACCAGTCGAAGGTGTTCACGCTCGCGTCGAAGCCGTTCATGACGGTCGCCGATCGCATCCTCGGTTCACAGTTCCTCGCCGACATCGCCGAGTTCTTCATGTTGTTCCAGACGATGCACGACGGATTCGTCGAACGTGCCGACGCCGTCCGGGCGTTGCTCTCGGATCGTCGAACGAGCTTCGTGGTGGTCTCCACGTTGGAAACCGCGCCGGTGGCCGAGACACGGTTCTTCATCGATGCGCTCGCATCCGAACGGCTCGATCTCGGCGCGATCGTGCTGAACAAGGTGCTGCCCCCGTACCTTCGCTCGACCAACGCGACGCGAACCGCACGGCTGTTGTCGGACCATGCCCGGCCGGTCGCCGAAGCGGTCCTGGGACGGCTCGGCGACGATGCGATCGACGTCGTCGACGTGGAGCGTGTGCTCGGCCAGATCGCCGACAGCTTCCTCGACTACCAGGTCGTCGCGAAACGAGAAGGCGAGTTGCGCAAGGATCTCGCGTCGTTCGCCGACGTGGTCGCGTCGGTCCCGTACCTCACCGATGACGTCCACGATCTCGGTGGTCTGATCGAGATCGGATCGCACCTGTGGCACTGACCGCCACGGCCGTCGTCGTCCCGACGGCCTCACGTGACCGGCCTGGCGCGTGAACGCGGGTGCACCCCGCGCTCACCGGTCGGCCGGTAGTGTCGGATCCGGTGACCCCGGCCGACGACGCTTCTTTTCGAACCGGGCCGCTTCCCGTCATCCCCAGCGAGCGCCGGAGCGATCCGGTCGCGCTCGCCCAGGTCCGCGGCCGTCTCAGCGGTGACCGCAAACGTCACCTCGAACAGCTCATCGCCGAGTGGCACATCCTCGCCGACTTCTGTTTCTCGGATCTGCTGTTGTTCGTGCCGGTCGACGAGTCCGATGACCGGTTCCTCGTCGTCGGCCAGGTCCGACCCTCGACGAGTCAGACCTTGTATCGAACCGACCTGATCGGGCTCGAATGCGGCGAAGCCGACCGTCCGCTGGTCCACCGTTGTTTCCGGCTCGGTCAGATCATCGACGGTGAATACCTGGTGGAGCATCTCCACGAGTTCATCCGCGAGGTGTGCATCCCCGTGCGCTTCGAGGGCCAGGTGATCGCGGTGTTGGCACGCGAGACCCCGACGGTGATCGGCCGCGCGCACGGTGAACTCGAACGGGTCTATGCCGAGATCTTCAACGACTTCGCGCGGATGATCACCCAGGGTGACTACCCGTTCGATCAGCCCGACTCGGGTAGTGACGAGCTGCCACGCGTGGGTGACGGTGTGCTCGTACTCGACGGCGAGGCACGCATCTCTTACATCTCGCCGAATGCCGTATCGGCGATGCACCGGATCGGCGTCCACGCGAACACCGAGGGGATGACCCTCGCCGAACTGGGCATCGACGACGAGATGGTCCGCAGCGCATTCGACGTGCGGCGACCGGCAACCGTCGAGATCGAACGGACCGACGACGTCATCGTGTTGCTGCACTGCATTCCGATCATCGGACGTGACACCGTCGAAGGCGCGGTCGTGTTGGCCCGTGACATCTCCGAGTTGCGGCGCCGCGATCGATTGCTGCTGTCCAAGGACGCGACGATCCGCGAAATCCACCATCGGGTCAAGAACAACCTGCAGACCGTCTCGGCGTTGCTGCACCTGCAGGGGCGACGTCTCGCGAGCGAGGAGGCGAAGTCCGCGATCGACGAGTCGGTTCGCCGGATCCATTCGATCGCGCTCGTGCACGACATGCTCGCCCGCGCAGCCGGCGACGACGTGCCTTTCGTCGACATCGTCCGCCCCTTGGTCCGGATGGTCGAGGAGGGGCTCGTCGCCCCCGAGCAACGCGTCACCTTCCGGGTCGAGGGCGACGGCGGGATCCCACCCGCCGAAGTGGTCACGCCGCTCGCGGTGGTCCTGAACGAGTTGTTGCAGAACGCCGTCGACCACGCATTCGGTGTCGACGGAGGCGAGGTGGTCGTCGACCTGTCGAACAGCGGCGATCGCATGGAGGTGCGGGTCTCCGACGACGGGCGCGGCCTTCCCGCCGAATTCGACATCAAAACGGCGAAGGGCCTCGGACTTTCGATCGTCCGGGCCCTTGTCGTTTCTGATCTTTCCGGTTCGATCAGTGCGATGTCACCCCGGAGCGGGGGAACGGTGGTCGCACTTTCGGTTCCCCTGCACGGGCGTTGACCGCCCGCAGGGATCAGGCGCTGCGCTTGGACGCCTGATACTGGCGACGGAGCACCCGACGTTCCTCTTCGGAGGTGCCACCCCAGATACCCGAGTCCTGGTTCGTCGCGAGGGCGTACTCCAGGCAGTCTTCGCGCGCCGGGCACTCAGCGCAGATCGCCTTGGCAGACGCGATCTGCTCGATCGCCGGTCCGGTGGTACCCACCGGAAAGAAAAGGTCCGGGTTCGTGTCGCGGCAAGCGGCGTACTGGCGCCACTCGTCGGACGCGAGCGTGAGGGACAACAGGTGGCCGGCATTGAGCGCCACGGTTCACTCCAAGGAAAGTCGGACGGCCACGGGCGTGACCGGATTCACGAGCCTTTGCGCCTGTCGAAGACAGTGTGCTAGGCGGGACGTCCAAACGGTAGCGCGCCCTGCTCACTCCGGCAAGCACTTTTCTTGATTTGTTGCCCACTTCCCGGTGAGACATTCGTCTC
>JAFDWI010000206.1 GCA_018268545.1 Actinomycetota bacterium | reverse complement strand
TTACCGGTCCACAGTGCCAGCCATCCCCAGAATCGCTTCATCGATCGTCCACTTTCGTCGCCGGAATGAGCGGTCGGCCGCGTCGGGGGACGCGCACGACGTCATCCGACGTTAGCTGACGACCGTCGCGACATCGTTCCGGCGTAGAGCGATCTTCGCCGAGCGTGGCCGGCAAGACAGCAAGGTCCGCCCCTCCTGTCGGAGCGATCCTCACTACCATCACCTTGACCTTCCGCTATGACCGAGTCCGACCCCGAAACGTTCGCGGCATGAGCGGCGACGATCCGTACCTTCCGCCCGAGCAGCGGGCACGCCGGCGGATCGACGCGATGCTCGCCGCGGCCGGGTGGGAGGTGCAGGACGCGTCGGCGGTGAACCTGTATGCGGGGGTCGGGGTCGCGGTGCGCGAGTTGATGACCGATTCGGGTCCGGCGGATTACGTGTTGTTCGTGAACCGTCAGGCGGTCGGGGTGATCGAGGCGAAGAAGCAGGGCATGACCCTGGCCGGGGTGGAGTGGCAGACGGTCAGGTACCAGGCGAACATCCCGGGTGAGTTGCCGGCGCACCTGATCGACGGTCGTCTGCCCTACGGGTACGAGTCCACCGGGGATGAGACGTGGTTCACCTGCCAGTTCGACCCGGAGCCGACGGCCCGCCAGGTGTTCTGGTTCCACCGTCCCGAAACGCTCGAGTGGCAGATCGAGGACCAGGTGAACCACGGCGGTGGCACGTTGCGGGCCCGGGTGGCCGACATGCCGGTGCTCGAAGACCAGGGCGGGTTGCGTGAAGCGCAGTTCGAAGCGATCCGGAACCTGGAGCAGTCGATGCAGGCGAACCGTCCCCGCGCGTTGATCCAGATGGCGACGGGGTCGGGCAAGACGGTCGCGGCGATCGTGGCGTGTGAGCGCCTGTTGCGGCACGCGCAGGCGAAACGGATCCTGTTCCTGGTGGACCGCGGCAATCTGGGTTCCCAGGCGTTCGGTGAGTTCCAGGGTTTCGAGGTGCCCGGGGCGGGGCACAAGTTCACCGAGCTGTACAACGTGCAGCATCTGACCTCGAACGTGGTCGATCCGGTGGCGTCGGTGTGCATCGGCACGATCCAGCGGGTGTATTCGATGCTGCGCGGCGACGCCGAGCTGGACGAGGCGACCGAGGAGGCCTCCGGGTTCGATTCGGCACCTGAGCGTCCGGTCGAGGTGGACTATCAGCCGGGACTGCCGATCGAGATGTTCGACGTGATCATCGTGGACGAGTGTCACCGGTCGATCTACGGGGTGTGGCGGCAGGTGCTCGAGTACTTCGATGCGTTCCTGATCGGGTTGACGGCGACGCCGGGCAAGCAGACCTTCGGGTTCTTCAACAAGAACCTGGTGATGGAGTACGGCTTCGCCGACGCGGTCGCCGACGGGGTGAACGTCGACTTCGACGTGTTCCGCCTGTCGACGGCGATCAGTGAGGACGGGTCGACGATCGAAGCCGGGTACGTGACGTCGTTCCGGGATCGCGAGACCCGCCAGATGCGTCTGGAAGCCGTGGATGAGGATCTGACCTACACCGCAGCCGAGCTCGACAAGCGGGTCGTCGCGAAGGATCAGATCCGCACGGTGGTGCGGGCGTTGCGCGACAACCTTCCGGCGATGTTCCCGGATCGCGCGCGTGACGTGCACGGCCATCTGGTGAACATTCCGAAGATGTTGATCTTCGCAAAAGACGATTCGCACGCCGAGGACATCACCCGGATTGTCCGTGAGGAGTTCGGCAAGGGCAACGACGTGATCGCCAAGATCACCTACAAGTCGTCCGACGGCACGGCACCGAAGGATCTGATCAAGGCGTTCCGCACGGGTTACAACCCGCGGATCGCGGTGACGGTCGACATGATCGCGACGGGCACCGACATCAAACCGATCGAGGTGGTGGTGTTCATGCGGATGGTGCGGTCCCGGAACTTCTTCGAGCAGATGAAGGGCCGTGGGGTGCGCACGATCGCGGATGCGGATCTGGTGGCGGTCACCCCGGATGCGTCGCACAAGGACCGGTTCGTGCTGGTCGACGCGGTGGGGGTGACCGAGACGAAGCTGATCGAGGCGACCCCGCTGGAACGCAAACGTGGCGTGTCGCTGGCGAAACTGTTGCAGCAGGTGGCGTTGGGTCATCAGTCCGAGGACATCGTGTCGTCGCTGGCGTCCCGTCTGGCTCGGATCGACGCCCGGTTGAGTCCGGATCAACGCAAGGTCGTGGAAGGCGCCGCCGGCACCGCGTTGGCGTCGTTGACGCACGGGCTCACGGCGGCGATCGACCCGGACCGACAGGTCGCCCGGGCCCGCGAGGTCACCGGGGCCGACGACCCGACGGGCGACCAGTTGGCCGAGGTGCGTGCCGAGATGTTCACCGAGGCGTTGGTGCCGATCGCATCGAACCCGGTGTTGCGTGACCGGCTGGTGGATGTGCAACGCAGTTTCGAGCAGGTGATCGACGAGGTGAGCGTCGACGCGGTGACCCGCGCCGAGTTCGCCGTGGACGCGACCGACCGGGCACGCCAAACCGTCGAGTCGTTTCGGGAGTTCATCGAAGCGAACCACGACGAGATCACCGCCCTGCAGGTGCTGTATGCGAGGCCGTACGCGCAGCGGTTGACGTATGCGGACGTGAAGCAGTTGGCCGAGGCGATCAGCCGCCCACCGCACCGTTGGACCCCCGAACGCCTCTGGGACGCGTATGAGACACTCGACGCGTCGAAGGTCCACGGCTCGGCGGGCACGGTGCTCACGAACATCGTGTCGCTGGTGCGCTACACGCTGGGCACCGACGACGAACTGGCACCGTTCCCCGACGTGGTCGCGGAGCGTTTCGCTGCGTGGTTGGGTCAGCAACGCGTCCGCGGACGCGTTTTCACCGACGATCAGCTCCGTTGGCTCGAGTTGATCCGCGACCACCTCGCCGCGTCACTGTCGATCGAACCCCGCGAGTTCCAGGACCCACCCTTCAGCCAACACGGCGGTCTGGGCCGCGCCCGCGAACTGTTCGGCCCCGACCTCGACACCCTCCTCGAAGAACTCACCACCCTGGTCGCCGCATGACCCGGCCCGCACACCCGCGTAACCGCTTCCCCGGCCCGGTGCTCCCGTGAGCGACCTGCCCACCGGCTGGGAGTGGACCACGCTCGGTGAAGCGTGCAACGTGGTCTTGGGTCAGTCGCCACCCGGTTCGTCGTACAACGATTCTGGCGACGGACTTCCGTTCTTCCAAGGCAAGGCGGAGTTCGGCGCGCTGTATCCGACCGTTCAGACGTGGACGACTGCACCCAAGAAGTTCGCCGAAATCGACGACGTACTGCTGTCGGTACGCGCACCTGTCGGGCCAACCAACCTCGCCGCGGTTGAGTGCGCGATCGGTCGCGGCCTGGCAGCAATTCAACCGTCACCAGCAGCCTCGTCTCGGTTCATCCTGTGGTGGTTGCGATCCAGCGCGACGCGGCTCGCGGAAGGTGGAACCGGGACGACGTTCAAGGCGGTGACGGGCGCACAGGTACGAGCCCACCCGATCCCCCTGCCGCCGAGGGCGGAGCAGGAGCGGATCGTCGCCGCGCTCGAAGAACACCTCTCCCGCCTCGACGCCGCCGAAGAAGCGATACAGACGGCCGAGCGACGGATCATCGCGCTGGTCAAAGGGATCATCCTCGAGATCGCCGCGGTCCGGAATCCACCGGCCCACTGGCAAATGACGACGGTGGGAGAAGCGGGCAACGTCAGCTTGGGACTCCAACGCTCACCGAAGCGCCACAGGGGGCCGAACATGCGCCCGTACCTGCGAGTCGCCAACGTGTTCGAGGACCGCATCGACGACAGCGACGTGATGGAGATGAACATGTCCGATGATGAGTGGGAACGGTTCAAGCTCCGCAATGGCGACGTCCTGCTCAACGAGGGACAGAGTCCCGAGTTCCTCGGGCGGCCAGCGATCTATCGCGGCGAACCGGTTGGCGTCGCGTTCACGAACAGCCTGATCAGGTTTCAAGCCAACGACGGCGTGGACCCGGAGTGGGCGCTGCTGGTGTTCCGTGCCCACATGCACAGCCGCCGGTTCATGGACGAGTCGCAGATCACGACCAACATCGCCCACCTCTCGGCCGGCCGCCTGAAGGCGGTCGAGTTTCCCGTCCCACCGCTCGCTGAACAGCGCGAGCGGGTCCGCCGATCTCGGGAACGACTCGATGGCGTTGATCACCTTGCCGACGGGGCGACACGAATGCGGCAGCACGCAACGGTGCTACGGCAGTCGATTCTGGCGGCGGCGTTCTCCGGGAAGCTCGTCCCCCAGGACCCGTCCGATGAACCGGCATCGGTCCTCCTGGAACGCATCCGTGCCGAACGCGCCGCCACGAAACCCACCCGCCGCCCCAAGGCGAAAACTCCGTGACGGACACACCGAACAGTCACTGCGACCGTTGCGGTCAGGCGACCCGAATGCCGGTCCGGCGAGCCAAGATGGGCGAGCGTGACGGGCGCGTCGCGGTCGTCACCAGCGTGCCGATGGAAGAGTGCCCGGCGTGCGGCGAGCGATGGCTCGCACTCGAGACCGCCGAGATGCTCGACGACATGCTGCGCCGGTTGATCGACAGCGGCGCCGAACGAATGTCTGGGCCTCTTCAACGGGGGCGATCTGCGGGTCCGCGAGCGCGTCGAGATCGGAGCGGGTCTCTCGTTGGGTCAGATCACGCTTCATGCCGCCATGCGTAGGACGACCTGCCACAGCGCTCCAGCCCTTCGTCGCCGTCGGCGCCATGCCCCAAGGTGTAGCGATGGCACCCGAACGAGACGACGTTGCGACGACGATGGGTCTGCGAGAATGGACGCAGACGCATGATTCGGGAGCAATGATGATCGACGAACTCGAAACCCAACGCGACGCCGTCGCGGCGATGTGCCGCAGGTTCGGGGTCGCGACGCTGGCAGTGTTCGGATCGGCGGTTGACGGCGCGTTCGATGCACAGCGAAGTGACATCGATTTCCTCGTCGGCTTCGACCCCACCTCGTCGCTGAGCCGCTTCGAAGCGTTCTTCGGTCTGAAAGAAGCGCTCGAAGGTCTGTTCGACCGCCCCGTCGATCTGGTGTCCGCCGAGTCGATCGAGAACCCGTACTTCGCGGAGGCTGTCGCCCAAACCCGCCACGAGCTCTATGCCTCGTAATGCCCACACGTACCTCTGGGAAGCACGTCGGGCAGCCGAACTGATCCGGTCCTTCGTGAGGGATCGAACCGAACACGACATTGCGTCCGACCTGCTGCTCCGGTCCGCCGTCGAGCGGCAGTTCGAAGTCATCGGTGAGGCGCTCGGCCAACTCGGTCGGCACCACCCCACGGTCGCCGACCGGATCGAGGACCTTCCGCGCATCGTCGCGTTCCGCAACATCCTCGTTCACGGCTATGCCACCGTCGACGTGGCGCTCGTCTGGGAAGCGGCCACCACGCGGGTCGCTCCGCTGATTGGTCTTCTCGATGAACTGCTCGACGACCCGGCCATCGGCGGAGGGACGGCCCGGTGAGCGACACCAAGGTGATCGTCGACAAGCTGTGGAGTTACTGCAACATCCTGCGTGACGACGGGTTGTCGTACGGCGACTATCTCGAACAGCTCACGTACCTGTTGTTCCTCAAGATGGCCGAGGAACAGCGTGCCCTCGGCTTCGACCGGATCGTCCCCGAAGGGCTCGACTGGCCGTCGCTGCTCACCCGCAAAGGTGAAGCACTCGAGCGCCAGTACGTCACGATCCTCGACGCGCTCGGCGGTCACGACGGAATGCTCGGTGTGGTGTTCCGCAAAGCCCAGAACCGGATCCAGGACCCCGCGAAGCTCGAACGGCTCGTCAAGGAACTCATCGGGTCCGAGACGTGGATGAGCATGGAAGCCGACGTCAAGGGCGACGCGTACGAGGGGCTGCTGGAGAAGAACGCGGCGGACACCAAGTCCGGTGCCGGCCAGTACTTCACGCCGCGGGCGTTGATCTCGGCGATGGTCGATGTGATGGCCCCCACGCCCGACATGGCGATCTGTGACCCGGCGTGTGGGACGGGTGGGTTCTTCCTCGACGCGTACCGCTCGATCATCGAACGTCACCCGAACCTCGACCCCGACCAGAAACGCCACATCCGCACCGGGTTGTTCACCGGGTGGGAGATCGTCGACAACACCGCCCGGCTGTGCGCGATGAACCTGCTGTTGCACGGCATCGCGGCCCCCGAAGGGGCCAGCCCCGTCCACGTCGACGACGCGTTGCGAGCCGACCCGGGGGCGAGGTTCGACCTGGTGCTCACCAACCCGCCGTTCGGGAAGAAATCATCGATGATGATCGTCAACACCGACGGTCGCACCGAACGTCAGGCGCTCACCGTGGTGCGCGACGACTTCTGGGCGTCCACGTCGAACAAGCAACTCAACTTCGTCCAACACATCCGCACGCTGCTCAAACCTGATGGGCGTGCCGCGGTGGTCGTGCCCGACAACGTGCTGTTCGAAGGCGGTGCCGGTGAGACGATCCGCCGCAGACTCCTCGCCGAATGCGACGTGCACACGCTGCTGCGCCTACCCACCGGGATCTTCTACGCCCAGGGCGTGAAAGCGAACGTGTTGTTCTTCGACCGCAGGCCCGGCTCGGACCAGATCCAGACCAAGGACCTGTGGATCTACGACCTGCGTACCAACATCCACTTCACCCTCAAGAACAACCCGCTCACCCGAAACGACCTCGACGACTTCGTCGCTTGCTACCACGCGGATGATCGCGCCAAGCGGGTCGAGACCGAACGCTTCCACCGATACAGCTACGACGACATCGTCGCCCGCGACAAAGCGAGCCTCGACATCTTCTGGCTCCGCGACGACAGCCTCACCGACGTCGACAACCTCCCCGCGCCGGGCGTGATCGCCGCCGAGATCGTCGAAGACCTCACCGCCGCCCTCGAAGCGTTCACCGAACTCGCCGAATCACTCGAACCGGTCGAAACCGACCAAGCGTGACCTGACGCCGGTGATCCCGAGCGGCAAGTCGTGTGGCTTCACCCACGAGCGCGTCGTGCACGGCCCCTCCACGCGAGTCGACCGCACGAGACAATCGTCCGCGGGGCCCTTGGCTGCACGGGCCCGACGCCAGGGATATGCTCCCGAAGATCCGAGCAGTCCCCGGGGGTGCGCACATGTTCAGACACGGTTGTTCGAGTGACACGGCGCGGCGCGTGCCGCGATCGAAGCGGTCGATGATCGCAGCCGCGAGCGCGAGCCTGGTCGTGGTGATCGCGTCGTTCGCAGCGACGTCCGTGAGCGGCGCAGTTCCCGCGACGCCAGTGCCCAAAGCGGTCGCGACGGCGTCGGTCGACCCGCAGGCCCTCGCCGCGCAGTCGCCAAACCAGCCGTTCGCGCTGCAGCTGATCCAACGATTCATCGAGGGTACGAGCACTGCGACCGATGCACAGGCCACGCCCGTCGCCACACAGATCGACCAAGGTGTCCCCCTCGCGCAGGTCGTCGCTGGAGTCGCGACGAGCGCACCGGCGATCGAGCCCGACATCGAGCATGCGTATGCGACCTTGCTCGATCGGGCACCAGACGCAGGCGGTCTCGCGTTCTTCTCGAACCGGGTCGCGGCCGGCGCACCGCTCGAGTGGGTGTATGCGGCAATGGCGAACTCGCCCGAGTTCGGCTCGACGAACCCGACCGTGTCGGACCGGATCGGTGCGGTGTACGAGGCCATGCTCGACCGGGCGGCGGACCCGTCGGGTGCAAGTTATTTCGCCTCCCGGTTTGCCGCGGGGCTGACCGCTGCGGAGCTGGTCGCCGTCATCCAGGCGAGCACCGAATACGGGCAGATCACGACCAACGCGGCCTATCAGCAACTCCTCCTGCGGGCCTCCGACCCGTCGGGAAGCGCATTCTGGGCGCGGATCGTGAACGTCTCGGGGGTGCTGGCGATGCGGGTGGGGCTCGGCGCGTCGATGGAATCACGGAACTTCGGCTGTGATCCGATCGCCGGCAGCTCGTGCATGGTCCCGTGGCCGAACAACTACTACACCCGCCCCGACGCAGCGACCGCGACCGGCCTGCGACTCAACCTCAAGGCCAACGAACTCCCCGCGAACGTGTCCGGGACCCACATCGACCCGACCCAGCTCAACCGGTCCGACGGTTTCAGTCCCGGTTCGACACTGATGCTGCAGATTCCGGGCATCGACCCGGACGCCTCCGGGATGCCGACCCTCGCGCACCTCGACCGCAACGGCCCCGGTTCGCCAGTCATCCTCTACGACACCGACGCACACACGCTCGTCGACACCTGGTCCGAACTCGACGTGCACGCGCCCTACGACAACCCCGCGCAACAACTGCTGCTGATCCATCCGGTCAAGAACCTCACCGACGGACATCACTACGTCGTCGGGCTTCGGAACCTCAAGAACTCGGTGGGCGGAACACTCCCGGCTCCACCGGTCTTCGCGGCGTATCGCGACGGTACGTCCAGCTCGGTCGCGGGGTTCGCGCAACGATCGGCTCAGATGGACTCGATCCTCACGACGCTCGGCACGGTCGGATTCCAACGCTCGAGCGCCTTTCTCGCGTGGGACTTCACCGTCGCGAGCACCGCGAACATCACCGGTCGCCTGGTCCACATGCGCGACGACGCGTTCGCGCAACTCGGATCCTCGACGCCGTCGTTCACGGTGACCAACGTCGCGGCAGGAACCCAGACGGGGATCGCGCGAGTCGTGGAAGGCACCTACGCGGTGCCGAACTATCTGACCGGAACCGGGGCTCCCGGCTCGACGTTCAACGAGGACTCGTCCGGTCTGCCCCAACGCAACGGCACGTTCACCGCGACATTCCGGTGCGTCATCCCGACCTCCGCGCTCACCACGCCGGCACGCGCGTCGTTGTACGGCCACGGTCTGTTCGGCTCGGTCGATGAACTGACCGCGGGCAACGTCCAGGCGATGGCCGCGGAGCACAACATGGTGTTCTGCGGCACGAACTGGGTCGGGATGTCCAGCGAGGATCTCGGGACTGCGGCCGGAATCCTCGGTGACCTTTCCGGTTTCGACAAGCTCGCCGACCGGATGCAACAGGCCGTGTTGAACTTCTTGTTCCTCGGCCGCCTGATGAAGATGAGCCCCGGTCTCGCGTCGAACGCGGCGTTCCAGAACTCCGGTGGTAGCTCGGTGCTCGCCCCGGGACAGCTCTACTACGACGGCAACAGCCAGGGCGGGATCGAAGGCGGTGTGGTCACCGCGGTCTCGACGGATCTGACCCGATCGGTTCTGGGCGTGTCCGGGATGGACTATTCGTTGCTGCTCCCACGGAGCACCGACTTCAACCAGTACGAGGCGGTGATGAAGCCTGCCTACCCGTCCGAACTCGACCGCATGCTCGGGTTGGCCGCGGTCCAACTCGAATGGGATCGGGCCGAACCGGACGGTTACGCCAACCACATGACGACCGATCCACTGCCGGGAACACCGCAACATCAGGTCCTGATGCAGATCGCGCTCGGTGACCACCAGGTGACCGACTACGCGGCCGACACGATGGCACGCACCATCGGTGCGAAGGCGTACTGCCCGTCCTTCGATCCGGGGGTGTTGACCGACACCCGCCTGTTGTGGGGGATCGCATGCATCCCGTCGTATCCCTACAGCGGGTCGGCGATCGTGTACTTCGACAGTGGTGCCGGTCTGCCGCCGCTCGGCAATGTCGCACCGGACGGACCCCACGACCCGCACGAGGACCCCCGCAACGACATCCAGGCCCGGAACCAGAAGTCGGCGTTCCTCGAGCCGGATTCGACGAGCGCGGTCATCGACGTGTGCGGTGGCGCCCCGTGCCACGCCGCGCAGAGCTGAGACGGCGTCGACCTTCCGAACGGGGACCGACTACACAGGCCGTGCCATCGCTGCGAACGTGCGCGCGACGAGCGCACGAAACGGCTCGCGGAGCTCGCCGACCCGGTCGATCGTCCCGGCTGCTGCGGCTTCGGTGACCAGGCCGACAAGAGCCGTGACCAGTGCGCGGACCATGAACTGCTGTTCTTCGACGGTCCCTTCGAAGGCGGTGTCGTCGAGGAGGCCCGTGACCAGGCGGACGAAACCGTCGACGGTGGCCCGACGTTGGGCAATGACGGTCGGACCGGTCGCGTACACCTCGACGAGGAACACCTTCGCAAGGTTCGGGGACTGGGCGAGCAGGTCCAGGTACTGCCCGGTGAGCAGGTCGATTCGGCTGACCGGATCGAGCGTGGATCCATCGGCACCCAGCGACTCGAGCGTCGAGTCCATGAGTTCGACCAGGAGGCCCGTCACCGACTCGTAGGTGGCCCGGAAGCAGTCGGCCTTGTCGACGAACTGCTCATAGAAGGTGGCCCGCGAAACACCTGCCCGGTCGAGGACGTCGCCGACGGTGGTGGTCGCGTAACCCTTCTCGGCGACGGCATCGATCATCGCGTTGATCATGCGCGACCGTTGCGAGGCGCGCACCTGGTCCCGGGTGAGGCCGTGGGGGCCACGCGGCAGGCGTTCGGGAGGATCGGGCGTCGGCACGTCGGGCGATAGTATCGGTCCCCGGTCCCCGGCCCCCGGTGCTCGTCGGTCGAGCCGGGTGGCGACGATGCCCGGTCGAGCCCGCGCCGGCGCGGTGAGGTCGAGGATGGGGCCCCGATTCGACGAAGGTCCGCCCAGCAGATCTGGCAGGCTTGGCGTCGTGGACGGCCGTGCCCGGGCACTCGACGCCCAATTGTTCGCGGGGATCTCCTGGTTCCGATCTGCTGCGTGGGTGTGGATCGTCGTCGTCGCAGCCCTGTCGTTCCGGCAGATGACCGGTCCCGCTGTCGGCTGGGCGATGGTGGCCGTGGCCGGGATCGTCACCGCGTGGCAGGTGGCCAGGACGCTCGGGTCGCGCGGCGCCATCCCGACCACGATCGTGTTGGTCGTCGGCCTCGCGACGGGTGCCGCGCTGTTGGCCGTGGACGGCTGGGTGTACGCCGATGGCCGACCGCAATCGCTGGCAACCGCATGGCCGGTCGCAGCGATCCTGGCGGTTGCCGTCGCTCGGGGCGCACCGGTTGCGATCGGCGCGGCCTTCGTGCTCGGCGCGGCCCGGGGGGTCGGTCTGATCGGAGCGGTCGGCGGGCCCGGGTCGTGGTCGCTCGGGCAATGGATGTCGATCCTGTCGACGTTCGTGCTTTATGCCCTCGCCGGGAGTGCGGCCGCGGTGGTCGCTCAGCGGATCCGCGCGGCCGAAGATCGTGTCGCGCTCGCCGTGGCACGCGAGGAGGTCGCCCGCGACCTGCACGACGGCATGTTGCAGACGCTCGCTGCGGTGCAACGACGTTCCGACGACCCGTTACTCGTGCAGCTCGCACGCACCCAGGAGGCACAGCTGCGCACCTATCTGTTCGATCCGGACCACTCGACGAATCCGGCGTCGCGTGCGCCGGGAGCGGCGACGATCCGGTCGGCGGAGCGGCAGGTCGAGGGTGCACTCCGCGCCGTCGTGGCCGAGTCGACGGCACGCTGGGGCATCACGGTCACCCAGGCCTACGTTCCGCCGTTGGCGTCGGTCGGCGTCGAGTCGCTCGACGCGTTGGTCGGCGCGGTGGGCGAGTGTCTTGCGAACGTTGCGAAACACGCGGGTGTCTCCGAGGCGAACCTCCTGGTCGAGTCCGACGCCGGCCACATCCGTGCGACGGTGCGCGACCGTGGTGCCGGTTTCGACATCGACGCGGCAGCGCGCCGGGGGCTCGATCGGTCGGTCGGGGAGCGGCTCGCACGGGTCGGCGGGACGATGGCGCTCCAGAGCACCGAAGGTCGAGGGACGCAGGTGGCCATGAAGGTGCCGACATCGAACGCGAGGTCACGCCATGGGTGAGGAGCGGGTCCGTCTGGTGGTCGCCGACGATCATTCGATCTGGCGGACCGGGATGCGTGCCGACCTCGGTGAGGCGTTCTGGGTCGTCGGTGACGCGGCCGATGCTGCCCAGGCCATCGAGTTGGTCGCCAAGGTGCGCCCCGACGTGGTCGCTGCCGATCTCCGGATGCCCGAGGGTGGTGGGATCCGAGTGGCCGCGGAATGCGCGGCGATCTGCCCGGTGGTGATCCTCACCGTGTCCGAAGCCGAAGAGGATCTGCTCGACGCGATCGCCGCGGGCGCGTCGGGCTACCTGCTGAAGTCGTCGACGACGGATGAGTTGCGTGCCGGGCTGTACCGGGCGGCTGCCGGCGAACCGGTTTTCTCCGCCGGGCTCGCAGCGTTGGTGTTGGGCGACTTCTCGTCGGCGGCAAAAACGCCCGACGGTTCGGCGGTGCGACCGCTGTCGCCTCGGGAACGCGAGGTGTTGCGAGAGGTGGCACTCGGCTCCACGTATCGCGAGATCGGCGAGACGCTGTTCATCTCGGAGAAGACCGTCGAGAACCACGTCCGCAACATTCTCGACAAGGTTCGGCTGCGCCGCCGCAGCGAACTGATCCGCTGGGCGGTCAAGCGCGGCATCGACGAATGAACCGCGATGATCGGACCGACCCCGGAGTCGGACCCGGGTAGCTTGTCGCCGTGGCACCGAGATTCCGAGCGTTCACGATCGCAGCAATCGGGCTCGCGATCGCGTGGCCGGTCCTCATGGCCTGGCATTTCCGCAGCGTCTCGGCGTTGCTGTTGCCCGCGGCCGACGGCCCGTCGGTCATCCACCGGGACTTTCCGCATGCGAAATTGTTCCCCGACCCTGGACACGACGGACAACAGTTCTATGTGATCGCCCGCAATCCGTTTCATCCACGCACGACCGCGCAGCAACTCGACAATCCGGCCCGGCGCTATCGACGCGTTCTGTTTCCGGTGCTCGGGCGCCTGCTGTCGCCGGTGAACGGCGCACCGCTCGTCATCGCGTTGGCCGTCGTCTCGATCATCGGCGTGGTGATCGGCGCGATCGCGCTGTGCGAGTATCCGGGCGCGCCCGCGTGGATCGCGCTCGCGGTGCCCCTGAACATTGGTGTCATGGTCGCGCAGTTCTTGACGCTGTCGGACGCGCTCGCGACTGGGCTGATCCTTGCGGTGTACGCCGCCGCGTTCCGAAAGCGGTGGGTGCTCGCCGTGGTGTTCTCGGTGCTTGCTTGCCTCACCCGCGAAGCCGCGATCCTGGTGGTGATTCCGCTCGCGTTCTGGCCGGGCATCTCCTGGCGGCGTCGGATCGCTGTCACCGCTCCGGCCGTCGGCATTCTCGCGGCATGGACGTTCCTGGTCGTCCGACTCGTGGGCGTGCACCATCTCGACAGCACGGGAGGTGACATCGGCCTGCCGTTCCGAGGATGGTCGGGCGTCACCGGGTTCGATCTCGTCGCCCCGCTGTGCGGCGCGCTGCTCATCGTCGCCGGGGCGTGCCGCCGGGGGACGCCGCGGCCGATCCGGATCTTCTTGATCTTGAACCTTGCTCTGCTCGCATGCTTCGGCCCGAACGTCGCGTTCAGTTGGGTGGATTCGGTGCGTGGGATCGCGCCCGCGATCTCGATCGCGGTGTGGGCGTTGGCACGACGGCCCGAGCGCAGCGGTCCGACGGTTTCGCCTGCCGGAGGGGTTTGAAGGTCCGTCGCCCGTCGACGGCTTGCCGGTCGAACGCCTCGTCCGGAGCTCAAGGATCGTCGAGAGATGAGTTTTGTCGTCGGCTCCGTAACCTTTCCCGGATGGAGACATCCGACGTGGCTTCGATGGCGGCGACGCTTCCCCGTCCGGTTCGCCGGCTGTTTGCCTACCTCCGGATCGATTTCGCGCCCGCACATCGTCAGCCGGCATGGAGTTCCGTAACCGTTGCAACGGTCGTGGCGCTCGTCGGATCGCTCCTCGCCGACTGGGTCGTGGTACGAGTGGCGACGACCGTGTTGCCGTCGACGCGGGGCTATGTCCACTTCCGATTTCCCGATTACGCCAGGCTGACGGTCATCGGCGTCGTGATCGGATGCGCGGCATGGCCGATCACGACGCGGATCTCGTCGCAGCCACGCTGGTTGTTCGCGCGTCTGGCCGTCGTGGTGACCTTGGTGCTGTTCCTCCCTGATGCGTACATCTACTGGCTCGGTCAGCCTGCGAACGCGGTCGGTGTGTTGTTGGTGATGCACGTTGCGATCGCCGTCGTGACGTACCAGTCGCTGGTGCGCCTCGCGCCGGTGCGCAGCGAGGTCGCGCCTGTGGGCGACGCCGAAACAACCATTCTGGCGCAGAACGACGCGCCGGATCCGTAGACACCTTCGGGCCGCCCGTCCGAACGCCGGGATCGTCCGGACCGCACCGATGGTTCTGGTGGTCTCGGTGGTGCGGATGGTGTCGGTGGTGCGGCGACGCCCCAGCTGTCGTTTCTCGACGCACCGTGAAGACGAGACGTTTCCGACCCCGAGAATTACCAAGACCATTGAAAACCAAGAAGTTCCCGGCCTTGTCCGATTTCTCGGGGCGGGCCGGGAACCTTGGTGGCGGAGGGCGTGGGATTCGAACCCACGGTGACCCGGAGGCCACAACGACTTTCGAGGCCGTCCCATTCGTCCGCTCTGGCAGCCCTCCGTCCACGATCTTAGCGGCGACGCCCCGACATTCGAGAAAGGGGGGTGGTGGTCGGTCGGTCAGTTGGTGGGTCGGCGGTCGGAGAAGAACGCCTGGAGCAGCGCAGCGGATTCGCCGTCACGCACGCCGTGGGTCACCGACGACGTGTGATTGAGGCGCTCGTCGGCCGCGATGTTGTAGAGCGAACCGGTCGCGCCGGCCTTCGGGTCGGCAGCACCGAACACGATCCGGCCCACTCGTGCCGCCCAGGCCGCACCTGCGCACATCGGGCAGGGCTCGAGCGTCACGTACAGCGTCGTGTCATCGAGATGCCAGGTCCCGAGCTGCTGTGCCGCGTCGCGCAGCGCGAGGATCTCGGCATGCGCCGTGGGATCGCCGAGCGCTTCACGTTCGTTTCGTCGGGCGGCGAGAATCCTGCCCTCACGCGACACGACCACGGCTCCAACCGGAACCTCGCCGGTGGCGGCCGCTTCTGAGGCGAGCTCGAGCGCTCGCTGCATCGGGGTGTCATCGTCCACGGAACCGAAACCTATCGTTCCGGGCCCGGGCTCGGGCCCGCGACCAGGAACACGTCGGATGTCGGAGCGAAACGTGGGTGGTGGATCGCACTCCTACGACCGAGGCAGCGATCCGATCCGGGTCGGGGCCGAGCGTGGGGGCGTGACCGGAGGCCGGCGACCGAGGCAGCGATCCGTCTCCAACGGGTGCCGAGTGTGCGGGCCGACCGGGTGGGAACCGCATCGAGGCGGCCCGATTGGGTAAGGCCGTAGAACGCTGGTCTTGAGTATGGCGGACGAGTGGGCGACAGCCCTGGCGAGGAGGGTCGACCGAGAAGGGTGGTCGAGTTCCGGTGGCGAGCTTCAGTCGGCGGGGAGGTCCTGGAGCAGGGTGACGGCGAGTCGGTTCCAGGCGTTGATCGCGACGATCACGCTCAGCAGGTTGCCGAGCTCCTCCGGTGGGAACTGTGCCTTCGCCTCGGCCCACACGTCCTCGGGGACGCCCTCGTTGCGGTTCGAGATCATCGTGACTGCATCGGTGAGGGCGAGCGCCGCCCGCTCACGTGCGGTGAAGAACGGCGCGTGTCGCCAGGCACCCGCAACGGCCAGACGTCGGTCGCTCTCACCGTGGCGACGACCGTCGGTCGTGTGCATGTCGACACAGAACGCACAGCCGTTCAGGATCGAGGCACGGAGTTTCACCAGCTCGCGGATGGTGTTGTCGAATTTGATGTCGGCTTCGAGCCCGCCCAGGTGCTTGTAGGCCTTTTCGAGGTCGGCGACGTCGCCGGTGCGGCTGGGGGGTACGACGGGAGCTTGTTGATCTGTCATGGAATCGATCGTAGGGAGTGACAACGCGGAATGCGAGCGCTCCCCGCCGGGCGCCAACTCTTCTTGGGGCGATCGTGCGTCGGGCGATGCGCTAGGAATGGAGGTGGAGCGGTGGCAGAGCGGACGAATGCACCGGTCTTGAAAACCGACGACCTGTCACAGGGTCCGGGGGTTCGAATCCCCCCCGCTCCGCCGTGGTGACATCCGGTGCTCGTCGCAGTGGGCGAGAGCACCGGATGTGGGTCGCTTGATCGAGCTCGAGCGCTGGGCCCAGGATTCCCGTGGGACAAGTTCCCCATCATGATCCCGGATGCGGGTCAGTGGATCGACCCCGAGCCCGAGCGCGAGAGCAGCCCCTTGACGTACCTGGCTTGGCCTGCGTGCTGGATGGCATCGTCCGCGATGCTGACCAGGCGGACCCCCAAGGTGACCGGCGGATCCCATCGTTCGTCGACGATCCGGTCCAGGTCGTCCGGTGTCACGGTTTCGAGGAAGTCCCTGGTCGACTCGGACACCCGTGTGAAGTAGGCGCCCAGGATCTTCACGTCGCGGGGCTGCACCTGTGCGACCTGCACCGCGGAGTGGCCGTATCCGCTGTTGCCGGGGTCGGGATCGAGCCCGAAACCGCGGGCCCAGTCGCCGGTGACCCAGACCTGTTCGGTGTGCGCGACATCGGCGATCTGGAGGTCGATGACCCGGGCGAGATGCCAAACGAGCCACCCGATCGGGTTTGCGTCGTCGCCGGGGGTCCAGTTCAGGTCATCGGGCTCGAGGTCGCCCAGGACGTCACGGACGTGTCCGTCAATTCGGTCGAACAACTCGATGAGCAGTGCGCTGGGCTCCATGGGACCCACTCTCGCGCAAGTGATCGCACCTCGGCCATCAGGCCTCGAACGTCGAACATCCGGCGTCGGTCATCCGGCATCCAGCATCCGGCAGAGAGCGTTGCTCAGACCACCCGTGCGCCACGAGCGCGGGCTGCCGACGAGAGCGCCCGCGCGATGGGCAGGCTGTCGGTGGTGATCCCGCGGACACCCCAATCGCTCAGGTTCCGCACCCGTGCCATCGAGTCGACCGAATAGGCCAACACGAAGGGGGCCCGATGCACGAGCCCGGCCGTGGTCGTGGGATCGAGCAGCGACTGGTTCACCGAGAATCCGTACAACCCGGCCACGGCGACATGACCGCCGAGTACGGAGCGCATCCGACCCACGTTGCAGACGCTCAACAACGTGTGGACCCACGGGGCGCCCGTGTGGATCTCGGTGAGTACCCGGGCGTTCGGTGTGCTGACGAACAACGCGCGGTCCCGGTGTCGTCGAGCGAATGAGATCAGCGCCTCGACGCCGGCCCGTGAGCGGAACTTCGCGTCGATGAAACCGAACTGAGCGGCGCGCGTTCGAGCCCA